>JAYOSS010000016.1:20092-25994 GCA_038139355.1 Gammaproteobacteria bacterium | reverse complement strand
ATCAAGAGTACATGCCGCGTGGCAGACAACCAGCACATTCGCAACTTCTCGATCATTGCCCATATTGACCACGGCAAGTCCACCCTGGCCGATCGGTTTATACAGCGCTGTGGCGGCTTGTCAGACCGCGAGATGGAAGCTCAAGTTTTGGATTCTATGGATCTGGAGCGTGAGCGCGGCATCACCATTAAAGCTCAGTGTGTGACTCTGCAATACCAGCACTCTGACGGCGAAACCTACCAACTGAATTTCATCGATACGCCTGGTCACGTGGACTTCAGCTATGAGGTCTCGCGATCGCTAGCCGCCTGCGAGGGTGCGCTGCTGGTGGTGGACGCAGCCCAAGGTGTTGAAGCCCAAAGCGTGGCCAACTGTTATACGGCCATTGAACAGGGCCTAGAAGTGCTACCGGTGCTGAACAAAATCGACCTGCCACAGGCTGAGCCAGAGCGAGTGGCTGGTGAGATTGAAGACATCATCGGTTTGGATGTGTCCGGCATCATTCAATGCAGCGCCAAAACTGGCGTTGGTGTTGACGAGCTGTTGGATTACTTGGTGGATGCCATTCCGCCGCCGGAGGGCAGCGATGATGAAGACCTACAGGCGCTCATTATCGATTCTTGGTTCGACAACTACTTGGGCATCGTGTCCTTGGTGCGCGTGGTGCAGGGTCGCTTGAACAAAGGCGACAAGATCTACATCAAATCCACCAAGAAAGTTCACACCATTGACCAGTTAGGGCGCTTTACGCCCAAACGCCAGCCAGATACCAGTCTGGGTGCAGGGGAAGTGGGTTATGTGATTGCCGGCATTAAAGACATCACTGGCGCGCCGGTGGGGGATACCCTGGTTAGCGCGAAAACACCCGATGTGCCCCAACTGCCCGGCTTTACCCGGGTTAAGCCTCAGGTGTATGCAGGCCTCTTTCCCGTCCACTCGGAAGATTTTGAGGCTTTTCGTGAAGCCTTAGAAAAACTGGTGCTCAACGATGCGTCGCTGTTCTATGAGCCGGAATCCTCCGACGCCCTGGGTTTTGGTTTCCGCTGTGGCTTTTTGGGCATGCTGCATATGGAGATTGTCCAGGAGCGGCTAGAGCGGGAATACGATTTAGATCTCATTACCTCTGCGCCCACGGTGGTGTACGAAGTAGAGCTTGCCGATGGATCCGTGAAGCAAATCGATAACCCATCGCGGCTACCCAACAATTTCAAAGAAATGCGCGAGCCCATCGCTGATGTGAACATTCTGGTGCCTCAGGATTACGTGGGTAACGTGATGTCCCTGTGCGTGGAACGACGCGGAGTGCAAAAAAACATGCATTTCTCCCAAGGTCAGGTATCCATGCACTGGGAAATGCCCATGAACGAAGTGGTCATGGATTTCTTTGACCGGCTGAAATCCGTCAGTCGAGGCTTTGCTTCGTTGGATTACAGTTTTGTGCGTTTTGAGGCATCGAAGTTGGTGAAGCTCGACATGCTGATCAATGGCGACAAGGTCGACGCACTGGCCAGTATTGTGCATCGGGATCAGGCCCAAAGCCGGGGCCGGGCGTTAGCGGAAAAAATGAAGGAGCTGATTCCGCGTCAGCTTTTCGATGTGGCGCTACAGGCCGCCATCGGCGGGCAGATCGTGGCCCGGCAAACCGTGAAAGCCCTACGCAAAAATGTCACCGCGAAGTGCTATGGCGGCGACATCACACGTAAAAAGAAGCTGCTGGAAAAGCAAAAAGAGGGCAAGAAACGCATGAAGCAGGTGGGGTCCGTAGAGATTCCCCAGGAAGCATTCTTGGCAGCTTTGAAGGTAGAGCGCTAGAAGCCGCTATGGATATCGATCTTCCTTTTTATCTGTTCTGGGCCTCGTTGATATCGGGTCTAATTTGGGCCGTGGATGCGCTGGTATTCAAACCCCGGCGGTTGGCCGGTGCCGAGTCCGAGGCGCCGCCGGAAGACCCGGTGGTGGTTGAGTACGCGCGCTCTTTCTTCCCCATCTTTGTCGCCGTGTTTGTCCTCCGCAGTTTTCTCGCTGAGCCTTACCAGATTCCTTCTGAATCCATGGTACCTACCCTGGAGGTCGGGGATTTTATCTTGGTGAACAAATACGCTTACGGCATGAAGATGCCGGTGCTAGACCTGCAGCTCAGTGAAGGTGAGCCCCCTGCGCGCGGTGATGTAATGGTATTCATCCCGCCTCACGATCCTCGGTACTTTATTAAACGCGTTATCGGCATACCCGGTGACACTGTGCGCTACGAGAACAAAACTCTGACCATTAATGGCGAGCGCTTGAAATACACCTTTGTCCGGGACTTTACCGATCCGCAGTACGGTGTTCCGGCTAGAGAGTACATTGAAGAAATCTCAGGCGTAGAGCACCGCATGCATCGCACTCGGATTGCTGAGCGCCCACAGAGCTGGGAGGTGGGGCCAGGACAATACTTGGTGATGGGCGACAATCGAGATCACTCTGCCGACTCGCGTACCTGGGGGCTTGCATCCCACGACAATGTAGTGGGCAAAGCCATTGCGATTTGGGCCCACAAACCACCGGGCTGGCATTGGCCTACTTTTGCTAGAAATCGTTGGCTAGAACAGGGCTCTCACGACTAGCGGCATGGTCAAGCACGACGTCAGCGCTGATCAATTGGCCAAACTGCAAGACAAGATTGGCTATCACTTTCGTGAGCCTGCACTGCTGCGCCAGGCACTCACCCATAAGAGTCATTCCAAAGCGAATAACGAACGCCTGGAATTTATGGGCGACGCAGTGTTGGGCTATCTGGTGGGTAACATGCTGTATCGGCATTACCCAGACGTTCAGGAAGATGCGCTTTCGCTGATGCGAGCCCAGTTAGTGCGAGGTAAAACTCTGGCTCAGGTTGCCCTGAC
Organism: Gammaproteobacteria bacterium; assembly: GCA_038139355.1. GTDB lineage: Bacteria > Pseudomonadota > Gammaproteobacteria > Pseudomonadales > Azotimanducaceae > UBA4421. The sequence goes on along the minus strand of JAYOSS010000016.1, from coordinate 23,109 downwards.
CATCCATTTGTCAGACTACCTGCTGTTGGGTTCCGGAGAGTTGCGCTCTGGAGGCCGGCAACGAGCCTCTATCTTGGCCGATGCATTGGAAGCCGTGATCGGCGCGGTGCACGAAGACGGTGGCATCGAAGCGGCTCAACGATTGGTCCAGCAGTTGTTTCAAGGACTGACCCGGGGGCTGGATGCGGAGAGCCTAAAAGACCCTAAAACCAGACTTCAAGAGCTGTTGCAGGGCCAGGGCCTGGAGCTGCCTCTGTATAGCGTAGAGCAGGTGAGCGGCGCCGATCATCAGCGCCAGTACACGGTGAAGTGCGAGGTGCCTGCGCTGGATCTAATGGCCCAAGCTCGAGAGTCCTCCCGTCGCGCCGCGGAAAAAGCGTCAGCCCAACAGGTGTTGGTTATGGCGCTGGCTCAGCAACAGGCCGTTGCGCATAAGCGTCGCAATGTAGCTGCCAGTAGAAAAACGACGAAACCCGCAGACTCGCTCGCGATTAAAGGAAGTCAAACGATTCAGGACGATGCTCCGAGCCAGAGCGGTGATGGCGCGGATTCTGCTTTTTCCGGAGATGCCAATGAGTGATCTGCAACGATGCGGCTACGTTGCCTTAGTGGGGCGGCCTAACGTGGGCAAGTCCACGCTGCTCAATCATGTGCTGGGCCAAAAAATCAGCATTACCTCGCGTAAGCCGCAAACCACCCGGCGTAATCTTATTGGGGTGGATACCCAGGATGAATGCCAAGCCATTTATGTGGATACCCCTGGCATTCATCAGCAAACCGAGCGTGAATTGAATCGATATATGGTCAGCAACGCCACCTCCGCCTTGGCGGATGTGGACCTTATGGTGGTGTTGATTGAAGGCGGCAAAACCACCGAGGCGGATCAGCACGTGCTTAAGCTGGTGGCGGCCCACAGCGCGCCCAAGTTTGCTGTGCTATCGAAGGTTGATCTGATCAAGGACAAAGCCCAGCTATTGCCTCAGATGCAGGCCTTGGGCGAACTGAACCTGTTTGACGAAATCGTACCGTTGAGCGCGCTGAAAGAAGATGGCGTGGAGCGTTTTCGACAGCATGTGTTTCAGCGGCTGCCCCTAGGCACGCATTTTTTTGCTGATGACGAAGTTACCGATCAACCGGAACGGTTTTTAGTGGCGGAAATTGTGCGCGAAAAGCTGATGCGTCAGTTGGGGGATGAAATCCCTCACAGCGCCACGGTCGTGATCGAACATTTCAAGCAAGGCGACAAGGTTATCGATATTCATGCAGACATCGTGGTGGAGCGCGACGGACAAAAACGCATTGTTATCGGCAAATCCGGATCACGTTTAAAGCTGATCGGTCAGGAGGCGCGCAAGGATATCGAGCTGATGTTAGATCATCAGGTCATGCTGCACTTGTGGGTGAAAGTGCGTAAGGGCTGGACGAACAACCGCCTGCACATGCGTAGCCTGGGTTACGACTGAGGACTGGTTTATGCCCGCCGCCGCGCAAATGCAGCCAGCGTTGATTCTGCATGTTCGTCCCTACCGAGAAAGCAGCGCCATTGTGCAAATGCTGACCCAGCAGCAGGGTAGAGTTGCTGGGGTGCTGCGCGGTTATCGCAGCAAAAAACAAGGTCAGGTGACCGTGCAGCCGTTCAGCGTGGGCACCGTTGCCTATGTGGGCCGAAGCGATTTGGTGACCATACAAACCTTTGAGAGCCATCACTTTATTAGCTTGCAGGGTGAGGCTTTGTACGCTGGATTCTACGTTTTGGAATTGCTGATGCGTCTGCTGCAGGAACGGCAGCAGGAGCCGGGGATATTCGGATATGCCATGACCGTCTTGGAGGCGCTTGAAGAGGGCGATCCGCTGGAGCCAGCTCTACGCCGATTTGAGCTAGATGTATTGCAGCAGTTGGGATACGGCATCGACTTTTCCGTACAAGGTCAGCCGTTAGAGGAGGGCAAGGTGTACGGTTATACGCCTCAATCTGGATTTGCTCCGGCTCCTGAGGCTCAGTCAGGGGCGGCTCGAGGGTTTGCTGGTTGCGCCTTGCAGCAGATTGCCCGAGGTGATTTTTCTGCCGCCTCAACCCGAGAAGCTGCCAAGGCGTTATTGCGGGTGGCGCTGACCCCGTTGTTGGGAGATAAGCCCCTAACCAGCCGCAAGTTGTTTCCTCGTCAGCGCTAGCAGCCGATTTTATTCATCGTATCAGGACAGAACTTTGCCTAAGCAGCCAACAGAAATTGAGCTAGAAATCAGCCGTCTATCAGACCAGGGGCTAGGTGGTGGCACCCACAACGAACGTCCAGTGTGGGTGAGGAATGCGTTGCCCGGCGAAACCGTCAAGGCGCGCATACTCAAGCGTCGCGGTGGCAAACGATTTGCCGATGGACAACCTCTGAGCAGCAAGCATGCGGATCGAGTAACGCCGCCCTGTCCGTACTTTCCTCGCTGCGGCGGCTGCGCTACACACCATTTGAGCCCGGAAGCTCAGCTGCGTCACAAACAACAGCAGCTGCAAGATCAATTGGCGGCGCAAGCCGTGGAGCCTTTGGCTTGGCGTCAACCTGTGGCGTTGCTGCGTCTTGGCTATCGGCGTAAGGCGCGCCTCGGTGTGCGTGTGGTTGGCGCACAAGTGTTGGTCGGATTTCGTGAATCCTTCAGTAACCGAGTGGCGCGTTTGGATTACTGCCTGACCCTAACGCCAGAACTGTCCCGGTTAATTGGGCCGCTGAAAACCACCATCGGCCAGATGTCTGACCCCAGAACTGTGCCGCAAATCGAACTGGCCCAAGGCGACACGGGTTGCGCGGTGATTGTGCGACATTTGCAGCCATTGACCGGGGACGAAGAGGTGCTGTGGCAAAGATTTGAGCATCAGTGGGGAGTGTCCGTACTGATGCAAAGCAAAGGCTATGACACGTTGCGCCCGATTAAACAGGATCAAGATCATCTGCCGCTATTGGGGTACCAGATTCCCGAATACGGTATTTCTATGGGGTTTTACCCCCACCACTTCACTCAGGTGAATG
>JAYOSS010000016.1:19531-20082 GCA_038139355.1 Gammaproteobacteria bacterium | reverse complement strand
CGTTGATGAATCGTGAGCTAGTCAGCACGGTTATGGGCTATCTGGGCGATGTGCGCGGACAGGTGGTGGTGGACATGTTTTGCGGTATCGGCAATTTTACCTTGCCCTTAGCTCGGGCCGGGGCTTTGGCGGTGGGGATCGAAGCCAGCGCTGAGGCGGTAGCCATGGGTCAGAACAACGCGGTGGTTAATCGCTTGGAGCACTTTAGCGCCTTTTTTGCTGCTGACTTGTATGGTCCTGGCGGTGCTATGCCTGATGCCTATGCGCCAGGATCGACGTCAGATAACCCCGGCGTTCCGGATCAGGCTGAAGCCTCCTCGGATCCGGAGGACAGTAACGACGCTTCAGGCTTTCCTATCGAATCGCATTTTCGGCATTTTGGCGATGTGCCCCAGGCGTTGATCCTCGACCCACCGCGCAGCGGCGCAGGACCGAATTTAGAAGGGTGGGCGCGATTGCCCAGCCTGTCGAGAATCGTCTATGTGTCCTGTAACCCTCAAACCTTTGCTGAAGATGCCAAGCGCCTACAGCACTGTGGGTATAGCCTGAAT
>JAYOSS010000016.1:8553-19521 GCA_038139355.1 Gammaproteobacteria bacterium | reverse complement strand
GTAGGGGTGTACGATATGTTTCCCGGCACAGCTCACGTAGAAACCGTGGGTTTGTTTGTCCGAAAACAGGTCTGAGGCAAAAAAGAAATGGTAAGCGTCAGTTCTCAGCTACCGATGTTGGATAACGGGCACGTCGACCTGTCCCAATGGTGTGCGCGAATGGTTCAGTCCCATGAAGGTTTGGCTGAGCCTGAATTGCGCAGCGCCGCGACTTGGCTAGAAGGTCTGGCGGAAGACCGATTTACCCAATGCCTCGAGCTGGCAGAGATGGTGGCCCAGCTGCGACTAGATCAATCTGCGGTGCTGGCGGCCATGGCCTATCCCGCTTTTCGGCGAGATTTATTTGATGAGGATCAACTGGCTTCGCGCCTTGGTCCTGAGTCAGCCAAGCTGTGTACCAGCGTTGCCGGTTTAGCGGCCTCGAGTTTGCTCGAAGTCTCTGATACCCCAATACAGGCGGGCAAAGAAAACGCCCAAGTCGAAAACATCAAGCGCATGCTGGTGTCTTTGATTCAGGACTTTCGAGTGGCCGTAATCAAACTGGCGGAACGGGTGTTGGCCCTGCGTCACGCCAAACACTACGACGAGGCTCGCCAGCAGCGAACCGCTCAAGAAGCCGCCAGTATTTTTGCACCTTTGGCCAATCGCATGGGCATGTGGCAATTGAAATGGGAGCTGGAGGACCTGTCGCTGCGTTATCTGCGCGAGGACATATACCTAGGTATCGCAAAACAGCTGAAGCGCCGCCGGCAAGAGCGCGAAGAACAGGTGAAGGAATTGGTTGCCTTAGTCCAGCAGTGCCTAGCCCAGGCGGGTATCTCAGCCCAAGTAAAAGGACGAGCAAAAAATATTTTTAGCATTTGGCGCAAGATGCAAGCCAAGGGCATTCCCTTGGAGGAAGTGCACGACGTACGCGCCATACGCATCATTGTCGACGATCTGGCCAGTTGTTATGCCGCGTTGGGCATCATTCACAGTCGCTGGGCTCACGTGCCCAGTGAGTTCGACGACTATATCGCGGTACCCAAGGAAAATGGCTACCAGAGTATTCATACCGCCATTACTTTTGATGATGGTCGCTCTCTTGAGGTGCAAATCCGCACGCGAGCCATGCACGAGAATGCAGAACTTGGCGTTTGTGCCCATTGGGCTTACAAGGAAGGCGAGCCCAATGCTGATAAGAGTGCTGATAAAAGTGCCGCTGAGGGAGGTTATTCCGAAAAAATGGGCTGGTTGCGCCAGGTCATTGATTGGCACGACTCCTTAAACGGCATTGAAAGCTTGCCGGATCTGCTAGCTCAACGGGTGGGAGAAGAGCGCATCTACGTGTCCACTCCTAAGGGCCATGTCTTGGATCTGGCTGCTGGCGCAACGGTGCTGGATTTTGCCTATCGTATTCATACCGAATTGGGTCATACCTGCACCGGTGGTGTTGTTGACGGCCAATTGGTGCCAGTGCGAACACCACTAAAAACCGGGGAGCAGGTAGAGATTCTGTCCGGAGGGCCTGTGAGACCGCATCGGGCCTGGCTGGAATCTCGCCTGGGATTTGTTCGCACCCATCGAGCCAAGGCGAGCATAGCCGCATTTTTCCGTGGTGATAGCCAACTGAAAAGCGCGCGGCGGGGCCGGGCGATTCTGCAACGGGTGATTGCCGGCGTAGGCGCTGGACCCATCAGCGATGAGGCTTTTGAGGTGATTGCCCAAGCAACGGGTTACGCCGATGCGGAAGCCTTATTTCTGGCGACGGCTTTGGGGCAGCAAAGCTATATCTCCTTGGCCAATCGATTGTTAGGAGATGCGGCGTTAGCTCAGCAAGTGGCGCTATGGCCTTCAGGCAGTGACGGCGCAACGCTCGCATTTCCCGCCTTATGCGGTTTTCGGATTACCGCCAACAACCGGGAAAGTTTGTTGCGGGACATAACGGCTCTGCTAGCCGATCAAGGGCTGCCCATAGTGAAAGCCGCCGGTGAGCTCGCTGACCAAGATACCGCGGTGGTCACGGTAGAGGTCCTGATGTCGGACTGGCTATCTTGTTTGGAGGTGCTCAGCCACCTGTCTTACCTGCAAAGTGTGATCAGCGTTACTCGATATCCAGCGGGGCAGGGCGCTCAAGCGCCGTCATAATTTGAGCCTCGGGAGCAATCCGAGTTTTCATCCGTGGCAAATCAGGTAAAGTACGGCGCTTCGCGTGTGCCCAGTCAGGTACAGGTGCCCATTATCCAACCCCGTGTTGTAAAGACGTCAGGAGCGCATCATGAGAATCATCCTTTTAGGCCCACCCGGTGCGGGCAAAGGTACCCAAGCACAGTTCATCAAGGACGCACTGGGTATTCCCCAGATCTCTACTGGCGACATGCTCCGAGCTGCGGTTGGCTCAGGCAGCGAGCTGGGTAATCGGGTCAAAGCAGTCATGGACTCTGGGGCCTTGGTCTCTGATGAAATCATCATCGACTTGGTTAAAGAGCGTATCGGCATGGACGATTGCGCCAATGGGTTTTTGTTTGATGGTTTTCCTCGAACCATTCCTCAAGCAGAAGCCATGGACCAAGCAGGGATCCCTATCGACGCGGTGGTTGAGATCCAGGTCGAAGACGAAGAATTGGTTAAGCGTATTACCGGTCGGCGGGTGCATCCGGGTTCCGGGAGGGTTTATCACGTGATTTACAATCCCCCTCAGCGTGAAGGCCTGGACGATGTGACTGGCGAAGCGCTTCAGCAGCGAGAAGACGATACCGAGAGCACCGTGCGAGAGCGTCTGTCCGTTTACTACGAGCAAACCCAACCGCTGGTGAGTTTTTATCGCGCCAAGTCGGGCTTACAGTACTTGGAGATTGACGGAAGCGGCGCGGTCGAAGATATTCAAAACGCCATCAGCGCCGGTCTGCAGGGCTAACTGAGCAAGTCACTCAGGGGCAAAATGTTGACCCATGCCCCTGAATCCAGCTCGCCCTGATCTTTGGGAACCTCGATCAGGCAGTTGGCCCCAGCGAAAGTGCTCAGTCGATTAGACTCTTGATCCCCGGTGTGGCGAACACACAGGTCACCTTCAGTATTCGCATGATAGATACCCCGCTGATACTCAGCCCGGCCCGGTTGATGGGATACCGTGGTTTCCAGTTTGGCGGGAATTTTGAGTAAGGGTCTAGGCTGAGTGCCGCATAGCCGCTTTAGACCGGGCAGCACCAACAGTAGGCAAGTCACAATGGTGGAGACCGGGTTGCCAGGCAGCCCAAAGATCCAACACTTGCGAATACGCCCAAAAGCCAGCGGTTTGCCGGGTTTAAGGTTCAGGCGCCAAAAGGCCAGCTGGCCCAGTTCGGCAATGGTCGTGCCAATAAAGTCCGCATCCCCAACGGAAACGCCGCCGCTGGTGATCAACAGATCGCAGGTGTCGGCGGCTTCGTCCAGAGCGCGTCTCACGATGGTTGGGTCATCGGGCAGCCGACCCAGTTCGACAATGTCCACCGGCAAATGCCGTAACAGCGCCGATAGCGTAAAGGCGTTGGAATCGTAAATCTGGCCCAGCTTGAGCTGCTCTGGTGGTGTAGCAGGATCTTGGAGTTCGTCTCCACTGGAGAACACACCGACGGTGACCTTGGCTTGAACCCTGATCTGGGTCACCCCTGCCGCGGCCAGAGATCCTAGCAGCATGGGTGTGAGAAGGTCCCCGGGCTGAGCGATGACTTGATGCTGGGCCACGTCATTACCAACCGGGCGAATATGGCTCTTCTGGGCATCGTGGGTTTCAAACACGACCCGGGTGGTGTCGTCGCCGGTGTAGGACTGCTGTAGCCGCTCTTGAAGCAGCACTAGGTCTGCGCCCGGCGGAACCACCGCCCCGGTAAAAATACGTGCGCATTCACCGGGCTGTAGCGGTTGGGTAAACGGGTGACCGGCTAGACTTTCCCCAACAACCCGCAGTCCTTGAGAGGTGGCTAACGCAAAATCTTGTCGTCGAATGGCATACCCGTCCATGGCCGAAGCAGCAAAGGGTGGCAGAGGCAACCTGGCCTTGATCTCAGCGGCGGCAATTCGCCCTTGAGCCTGACCAAGCGCTAAGTCTTCGCTCCCGTCCAGCGGTGTGAGTTGCTCGAATAGTGCCTGTCGAGCTTCCTCCAAATCCTTGGGTTGGCTATGCTCTTGCAATGACTGTCACCCTTTGTATTGAAACATCCAGCGCCTATTGTAGCCTGGCTTTGAGCGTGGAAGACCAGCTCTTCCATCGACATGAGCGCTTGCAGCGCCGGCACAATGAGGAAGTGCTGCCGCTCCTAGACAGCCTCTATCGAGAAGCGGGTATTCGCCCGCGGGACACCCAGCTGATCGGCTTTGGTGCTGGTCCTGGGTCCTTCACTGGCGTTCGCATCGCGGCGTCTATCGCCCAAGGGCTCGCCATGGCCAGCGATTGTCCTGTGGTTGCTATGGCCGGATCGGAAGTGCTGTTGCGCAGCGCTCTGGCACACACTCTTCAGTCACAGCCTGCGCAGATTCTTCCCCCGCGCTGGCTCACCGTGGTGCCTAGTCGAGCGGACGCCTTTTACCTGGGCCTTTATCGGGTGGATAACAGAGACGATTGTGCAGAGCTGATCCCAGAGCAGTCGGAACGACTCTATACCCAGGTGCCAGATTGGTTGACCCACCAGCCACCTAACGTTCCAAGTTTGGCGTTGGCTGGACCTCGGCCGTTATGGTTGCCAGTATCGTTGCGGTTTCAGGCTGAGGTGGACCTAGAGCCCAACGCCCGAGTGATGAACGCGGCTGTGCGCCGGGCCCACGAATCCGGCAACTCCGTCGCAGCGCAAGCGGCACTACCCATTTATGTGGACGGGGATTCCCCCTGGAACAAAGTACCTGCCGCCGCAGTCAAACCATGAGCGCGGCAAGGGTGACGCTGTATCACCGACGTGAATTTGCGGACAGGGCCTCTGAGTACCAGGCTTGGTGTGACTTGCTCCCCGCTGACAGCCCTCCCTTGGTTGACGAACCCAGTCTGTATTTGGACCGTCAGGGCATATGGCTGTGCATGCCCGGATATTCCCAACCCTTTCAACCGTCTCATGGCGATCTGCTGCGGCGCGCGCAACGTGAGGGCTCGCGCACGGAACTAGCCCGAGCCTGCGGCGGTGCGGTGGCTGACCTGAGCATTCTCGACGCCTGCGCCGGTTTTGGTAGCGATGGTCTATTGCTGGCCCAGTTGGGCGCCCGGGTGTGCCTAGTAGAGCGCCAGCGGCTGATTTGGGTATTGCTTGCCGAGCGGGCGCGACACTATGCGGGCAGTCAAACCATTTGCGCTGATGCAATGGAGGTTTTGCGTAAGGACCAGGGAGACGAGCTGGATGCGCCGCCCTGGGACGTGATTCTGTTAGATCCGATGTTCCCGCCTCAGGGCAAAAAAGCGTTGCCCAATCGGGGATTGCAGCACTTACGTGAGATCACTCAAACCAGTGCAGTGGATGGGCAGCCCCAGGCATTGTTGGCCACGGCTTTGGAGCGTACCCCTGGACGTGTTGTGGTGAAAAAACGCCTCAAAGACCCAGTGCTGGCGCCCCCGGACTTTCAGATTAAGGGTAAGAGCATTCGATTCGATATCTACAAAGGCCGACTGATCCCGTCCTAAGTAGGCGTGATCCCATCTAATACCCGATTAAGAGCACGTTGCACTGGCGGCTCGAGAATACGCTGGGCGGCGGCATCAACTACTGCCACCAAGCGATGGCTCGCCACCAGACGCTGATCCCCATTCAGATGCATCCACTGTGCTTCGATGAGTTGGTCGATAAAAGCGTGGAACAGTCCCGGATCCGAGAATGCCGCGCCACTCAGTCCAAATAGTCGGGACAGTTTGCGCGCTACCACATCGCTTTGAGCTTTGAGCTTGTCGCGATGCCAGTTGCCCTGGCTGGCGATGCGAATCACCACGTACATGCGCTGCAGGGTTTCCAAAATCAAACTACCCAGTTGATCCAGGTGCTGTTTGGCATCGCTGGTGGTAGGAGGCGGTATCAGTGTTTCGCCCTGGCGCAAAATGAGTCCCTGATCTGCCAAGGCGTTGACCACGTCGGTAACGTTGCAACACGTCTGGGCGGTCAACTCTCTGGCGACAAATGGATAGATTACTGCCACTTCCTCAAGTAGCTGTTCCTGGGCGATACCGGCCGGTGAACGCTCTATCAGTAGTGCGATTAATCCGGGTAGGGCTAATAGGTGCAGTACGTTGTTTCGATACCAGGTAAGCAGTGTGATGTTGCGATGGCTGCAGACAAACCAATCTTCGTCCGGGTCCTGTTGCAAGAAGCCTAGGTCTACGCATGTGCGAATGCATTGCCGAGGGTCGACAACGTTGTCAGTAAAGACTGCGGCGCCGTAGAGGCTGCTTGCTAAGGCCTGTATGCAGCCGATTTGGGCGCTCAAGGCCTGGCCCTCGAAGGTCAGCGTTTTTCGGTCCGTGAGCACCAGCGCTAGGAGATTGACCGGGTTGATGCTGGCATGGGCGTTGATTTGCTCCATGATGGCGCGTCCCAGTGTCGCCAGCTGAGGGTAAGAGCCCGGCTGCGCCGATTGCTGGGACAGCCACTCATCGAGTTTTATCGGAGCCGCTAAATTAACCTGCAGGCAGCCAAAATTCTGACGGATCAGCCGCAGGTTGGTCAGCACACCTAGCAGGTTTTCTTTTTGTTTGGCGCTGCCCTGCAGTTCGCTGAGATAGCTGCCGCCTTCAATTACTTTTTCGTAGCCAAAATAGATGGGCACAAAAGCCAAGGGCTTGGGCAAGCCTTGGTGCTGGTGCTCCAAACAAAGCTTCAGCAATCCATACTTGGGCATCAATAAACGACCGCTGCGGCTGCGCCCGCCTTCGGGGAAAAATTCGACGCTGTGGCCGCTGCTGAATACTTGGTGCAGATACGCATCAAACACAGCCGCGTAAAGCGAATCATCACGGAAGCTTCGGCGCATAAAAAATGCGCCGCCCTGACGCAGCAAGGGGCCTACCAATGGCAAGTTGAGATTGTCTCCGGCAGCAATGTTGGGTGGCATGACGCCGGCTTTGAACAGCGAGTAGCTCAGTACCAGATAGTCGATGTGGCTGCGGTGAGACGGCACATAGACCAGGGTGTGGGTGTCATTAGTGCTAGCCAGATGCTCTAGCCCTTGAACGGCGATACCGCTGTAAATGCGACTCCAGAACCAAGACAAAAAAATACGAAATAGGCGCAGAGTCCGGTAGGTCAGATCCGACGCAATGGTTTCGGCAATTTTGGAGGCCCGCTTTTCCAAGCGTCTGCGCTGCTTGCCAGGATTCGTATCGTTTTGGTCGTCGGTGAGCTGGACAAGGGCTTTGCGTACTCCCGGGGCTCGAACAATTTGGGTCAACAGCGTGCGTCGATGGGAAAAATCAGGCCCAAGGGTGAAAAAAGCCATGGCTTTAAAGCGCCGCCGCAATAATCGCGCGGTGCGCCTGGCGGCGAATTCGCTGCCGCGCTCATGGCTTGCCAGTTCCAGGAGCGGAATCGGTTTGCCCAGACAAACCTGTACGTCGCCACGATTGAATAGCAGGCCCAGCAGCCGTTTGAAGCCTGCGGTGGCAGAGCGCTGATCCGATGTTAACGCCTGCAGCCAGCTATCTTGTGGCAGCCTAGCCCGGCCCCAAAAGACGCTGACCGGTACCACGATGATGGATCGGTGTGCTGAGAGTGGAGCTTCAATCAAATGCTGTAGCAGGGCAGGGATCCTCTTCATGGTAACGCGGCCGGCGGTACCTTCTGCCAGAGCAAATCGAGCTTGGGGGATTTGCCAGCTATCAATCTGGATAGGCTCCATGGGGCTATTGATCGTCAATGCGTGGGTCGCCTTTGTCCGGGCGCCTGCTTCAGCATTCCGCTGCTCGGTGGCTTGGGTCTGGGCGTTTAGCTTGGTGATGGCTTTTTCTAGGATTAGCCCATCGGTGAGAGATTGACTGGCCTGAGCAAAGACAAAAATCGGTGGGCGGGTTAGATCTGAATCTTTTGCCCCAGCGAACACCCCGTCCTCGCCGCTGACCCAAGGCGCGACGCCAGCGGTCACGACGTGCCGCCAGACCAGGGTTTTAAGTCGGGATTCGGTGGCCAATGGCGGCAAGTGACTCATAGTGCTGCGCTGGGGTTGGGCCCCGCGCTGAGGCTTGGATGTTGTGCTGAGGCTTGGGCATTGCGGCCCAGCCTATTTGTCCGGCGATTGACCATTGAATAAGCTGTCTGTCGGTTTGGTTTCCTCGGAGTTGTCTCCGACTTTCCACACGCCATTCAGCTTGAGGTCGGTGAGGGCTTTGGCGCTGTCTCGGTTGTCGATAACCGTGGGCCGCAGAAAAACCACCAGGTTGGTTTTGGTTTGGCGCTTGGTTTTGGATTTAAAGAGGTTGCCCAACAAGGGTATATCGCCCAACACTGGCACTTTGCGTTCGCTGTCATTGATGTCGTCTTGAATTAAGCCGCCTAGCACGATGGTTTCTCCTGATGCCGCAAGCACCGTGGTCTCGATAGATCGTTTGGATGTGACCACGTCGGCGAAGGTGGAATTGCTGACCGTATTGTTCAGTACATTGGAGATGTTTTGGGCCACTTCCATACGTACTTCGTTACCGTCGTAGACGTGTGGGGTGACGGTAAGTTCAATACCCACATCTTCCCTGGTCACAGTGGTAAACGGGTTGTTGGAACCATCACTTGTGGTTGTAAAAGAACCTGAGCGAAAAGGCACTTCCTGACCCACAAGAATTTTGGCTTCCGTATTGTCCAACGTGACGATGCTGGGCGTAGACAACAGATTGGCATTTTCCATGCTGGCTAATGCGGTGATCACCGCGCCAAACGAGACCCCGTCGAGGTCGATCTTAGCGGCAGCCACCGTGGGCTGGGTGATGTTGCCAATGCTGGCAATTGCGTTGCTTCCTGGAGTGCCGTCTGGATTAGCAAAGGATCCTAAAATGCTGTTGAGGCTGCCGCCTAACGCGGTGGAGACCAGGGGTAAGCTTTGGCCTCGGGCATCCAGCCCCGCCATTTCCACGCCGGCACTTTTATCGTCTACAAGTCGGATTTCTACGATGGCAGCCTCGATTAACACCTGTGCCCTGGGCGCATCAAGACGCTGCACAATATTCATCAGCTCGTTCATCACCGTGGGGTCTGCGCGCAATACGATGGCGTTTAGGGTCTTGTCTGCCTGAATCGTGATGTTGCTGGCCGGGCCAGGTTCCGAGCCTCTGCCGTCCTGCTGCACCAGATTGTTAAGGATAGCGGCGACGTTTTCTGCGTCCCCATGATTGAGCATTAATACTTGGGTGGCATCGCTGGTAGTGGTGGGCCGATCCAGTTTTTCGATTACTTGAATCAGTTCCGCGATGGCGCTTGATTGCCCCCGCAGTACCAGTGAGTTGTTTCGTTCGTTGGCTATGATCTGAACTTTGTTAGGACCTTTGGCATTTCTTCCCAGCTGCTCTGGCGCCAGTTCCTCCAGAATGGCCACGACATTTCCGACCCAGGCCTCTTGCAGCGGAACCATGACGATCTCGTTGGTTTGGGCAACATCGATATCGGCAATGATGTTCTTGAGGTGGACAATGTTGTCCGCGTGATCGGAAAGGATGATCACATTAGGCTGGTCGACGCTGCCAATGTGCCCGTACTGGGGAATCAGTGGACGCAGAATCTTCAGCAAATCTTCGGACTTCACGTTTTGTACAGCAATAATTTCGGTGACCAATTCCTCAGGGGCGGCAGCCGCCAAACCACCTCGGGCGCCGGGGGTTTGTTTGCCGGTGGCGCTTTGTTGAATGCGAAAAACGTTTCCAGAGGGTACCGCCGTGTAGTTTTGCAGTCGTAGCACGCTGAGGAACAACTCATAAACGCCGTCCTTACCTAGCGGCGTTTCGGATACCACGTTGACCTGGCCTTTGAGTTTGGGGTCCACCACAAAAGTCTTGCCAGTAATTTTAGCCACTTGGGCGACAAATTCTTGTATGTCCGCGTTGCGAGTAGCCATCTGCCAGGTTTGTTCACTGCCAGACGGGTTTTCCGCTGCCATGACTGCACTGGATAATGTCAACAGGCCTGCAAGAACAAGGCTCATCAGCGTCATGGTGGGGCGCTGCAATGCAATGCGATGGGGATCTAAGAATTTCATTTGATAAATGTCCGGCTATTGTCTTAGTGATTCAGGCACCCGGCTGGTTATTTTTAGGGGGCGGCCTTGGCGGAGGACTTCGATATTTACTCGGCCTGCTGCGGCAAGTGTATTGAAGGATTGGCGGTTTGCCATCAGCTCGTCCAAAGCGCGGCCGTTGATAGAAATTACAACATCACCGGCCTGCAAGCCCGCTTGCAGCAGCAGTGGATTTGCTTGGTCAGAAAGCTCGTACATTCCACTGGCGTGAGCTTTGATCCCAAGCGCACCTAGAGTTTGCGCGGGTTGGGCTGCCAGTTCTTCCGACAGAATGTCCGTTGTTGGCGTTTTGCTATTGGCCAGTGATTCAGCCATAGCGTTGCCATTCTCGCCTGCTACGCCAACCAACAGATCCTGCAGGGCTTCACGCAGTGGTTGCATACGCTCGCTTGTTAACTGATCGATGTTAGCGTTTCGTTGGGATTCAGCGGTGTCCGTGGAGGAGGGTACGTTGGCGCCAGCTTTTGCTTTGAAGTCGCTCTTAAACGCAAGCGCTTCACGAGTGCCTCCGCGCTGGAGAATCACTCGCTCTGTCTCGATATCGATCAGGCGTGCGTTGCCAGGCACCAGATCATTTATGACATAAAGCCTACCGGGCTTGTTGCGTTCTGAAATAATTGCGGAGGAGTCTTCCCCAGAGCTGCTAAGGAATACCGCTTCCAGCGTGAGGGGGAGTCGGGTTGGAGTAGCTGGCAAGCCTGTGTCGCGGCGCTGTTCTGCCTCTTGGGCGTAGCGACCGAAAAACTGCCGCTGGATCAACTGCTCCAGGGG
>JAYOSS010000016.1:0-8543 GCA_038139355.1 Gammaproteobacteria bacterium | reverse complement strand
AGCCACCACCCGAGCCACAGCCCGAGCCACCGCCTCCAGGGGCGGCGCTGGCGGCAGGGTTGACGTTTTTTCTTGGGCGACGGCGCCGGTTGAATCCCTCGCTGATGCTCCAGGATCCGAGACCAACACCAGTGCGGTGTTGGCCACGGTGTACGCGATTCCTGCCATGCAAAACCACAGTAATAGCTTTAGCAAGAGAGGTAGCCAGTTTTGTATCCGTTGTGGCATGGGACTTATCGCGGCGAAAAAATGATGATTGTGGCCTCGACTTCGAGGATAGCGTCGGGCCATTTTGATGAGTTGGCAACAAAATGCCAGCGTTTAGTGGGCCTTAGGTTCGCGGGAGTTGTGAATTTTATAACGATTGGATCAAAGGAACCGCTCCATTTCAAAATCCAACTCGTCATCAGCCTCATTGCCGGGCCAGGGAAAGTTCGCAATGCGCAGTAATCCACGGCTGACGCCAATGTACAGAGCCCCCTCGGCGGTAATGCGAAGCAATAAACTTGGCCCTGGGGCGCTGGGTCGATCTGAGCTTTGATTTGGGCGTTGATCTGGGCGTTGATTTGGATCCAAGCCAAGCCCCAGTTCTTCAGCGATATTCGGCAGCGGGTCGATGGCGGCCTGCCAACCGCCATTGGCCGTGGCGCTAACGGTGGCTAACATTGGGGGCATGTCGGCACTGTAAAGTGTGTTCGCTAAAACGTAGCGCACCGGACCGCCACTCCAAATGACCTTTGCTGGCCGGTCCAAAAGCAAGCTTTCCCCTGGCCAGTTTAGGTCGGTTTCTTGGAGGTCAAAGCGGCCCGAGAGAAACAGGTCGTATTGTTTAAGTAGCGGCGCCAGAGTGTCGACGGCCAGCGTCCCCTGCACCTGAGTTTCTGGCGTGAACCAGTGCAAGCTGACTTGGGCCTGCAGCGCGGTGTCGCCATCAACGAAACGATACTCAAATCTGGGTTTGCTCAGATGAGTCTGCCAGTGCAGGTCGCCGCTAATGCCAAGGTGCGAAATGACCGTGGCAGAACCGTTCCAGAGGGTGCCTTGGGGGGCGACAAAGCTGATACCAGGGTTTGGTGCCAGGTGTCTCACTAGGCTTGCGGGTAAGTTGCCGATCAGCCAGGCCAGACTGACCAGGCAAATCAAAACTACAACGCGCTTCATGCTTCGGGCCTGGCCGCTAAACGCAAAGTACGCGCTGGGCGATGCCGCTATAAATGCGCGCTAAGGGTTCCAGATCCGCGACTGCCACGCATTCGTTCACTTTGTGAATGGTGGCGTTGATGGGTCCAATTTCCACGACTTCCACTACCGCTTGGCCAGGGTGGTCCCAAGGCGAGATGAATCGACCGTCCGATGTTCCCCCAGATGTAGACAGCTGGGTGGTGAGTCCGGTTTCTTCGGCGATGGCGTCGGTGACCGCATCGGTTAGCGCACCCTGGCGAGTTAAAAAGGGTGGCCCCGATAGTTGCCAGGTGAACTCTGTTTCCAGGCCGTGTTGGGCAAAAATGTCTTCGATGCGTTTGCGCAGCCCGGTTTCGTTTTGTTCGGTATTGAACCGAATATTAAACAGCGCAAGCAATTCGCCAGGGACTACATTGGTCGCTCCGGTACCGGCTTGGATATTGGATATCTGCAAGCTGGACGGTGGGTAATACTCGTTGCCCTGATCCCATACTTCTGCTGCCAAGGCGGCCAGGGCGGGCGCCGCCAAATGAATGGGGTTTTTCACCGTCTCCGGATAGGCCACATGGCCTTGGACGCCTTTAACCACCACTTGGCCATTCAGGGAGCCGCGCCGACCACAGCGCACCACATCGCCCAATTGATCACTGGAGCTGGGTTCTCCAACCACACAGTAGTCGGGGCAAATACCACGTTGGGCCAGCTCCGCGATGGCGTGGCGAGTGCCATGTATGGCGTCGCCTTCTTCGTCGCTGGTAATCAAAAAACTCAGGGTTCCAGGGTGTTCCGGGTTACGCTGTAAAAACGCTTCCACAGCGTAAAGCATAGCCGCCAGGCTGGACTTCATATCCGCCGCACCGCGACCGAAGAGCATGCCGTCAATCACCGTAGGCTCAAAGGGCGGGGTCTGCCACTGGGCTTCTGGGCCACTAGGCACCACGTCGGTATGCCCGGCAAACATCAGATGAGCACCGGCAGACATAGTGCCGTCGGGTTTTTGCTGGCTGGGATCTGCGCCACGCCAAGCCCATAAATTGTGCACGCCGTGAGCGTTGATTTGTTCTGTTCGAAAGCCCAGGTTCTGCAAGTGCTCGGCGATTAACTCCTGACAACCCGCGTCTTCAGGGGTGACTGAGACGCGTCTAATGAGCGCCTTGGTCAGCTCGAGGATGCTGGATTCTGCACTCATCAATTGTGACTGTGCAGGGCGTCATTGAGCTCAATGGCATTGCGGTTGGTGCGGCAAACCACTTGTCCGTTTTGAGCATTGCGAATGAACAGCAGGTCGGAATGGCCGGCCAATTCTCTGGCTTTGACCTGACGAACCAATTCGCCATTCTCATCCATTACCGTAATCGGTGTGCCGCCAGTGATGTACAAACCGGCTTCAATGGTGCAGCGATCACCTAGCGGAATACCGGTACCGCCATTGGCGCCAATGAGACACTGTTCGCCAATGCTAATGACAATTTCACCGCCTCCAGAAAGTGTGCCCATGGTGCTGGCACTGCCGCCCAAATCAGTACCTGCACCGATAATGACGCCCTGAGAAATTCGCCCTTCCACCATATTGGGTCCCAAAGCGCCGGCATTAAAGTTCACAAAACCTTCGTGCATTACCGTTGTGCCGTCACCCAGATAAGCGCCAAGGCGAATGCGGCTGGCATCAGCGATGCGCACGCCAGCGGGCACTACGTAGTTCACCATTTTCGGGAACTTATCCACGGCAAATACTTCTAGGTTAAGTCCTTGGCTGCGGGCATTCAGCAAGGCCCCGGGCAGTTCGCTGACTTCGATAGGGCCTGCGGATGTCCAAGCCAGATTGGGCAGATGGGCAAAGATGCCGTTCAAATTCAGGGTGTTAGGTAGCGCCAATCGGTGCGACAACAAGTGCAGTTTCAAATACGCATCTTCAGTGCCCGCAATGTCCGTGTCTTCCACTAACTTGACGGCAATGAGCTCTTGGCCCGATGTCCCTTGGAAGGTGTCTAGCAAGGTTTTTGAGACTAACGCAGGGTTAGCGGCGTGCAGCGCTTCTGCCTGTGCCAGAGTGAGTACCGAGACCCCAGCAGCAATGGCAGCAATGCCGGCCTCAGTCTCGGCGTCAGCGTGAATGATGGGATTGGGGTACATGCAGTCCAGGACCAGACCGGCACCGTTGGTGTTGCGGATGCCAACGGCGAAGGCAAATGTGGCTGTCATAGGAAACCTCTAAGAAGTATGTGTATGCGGTTGAAACCCCGGCGATTCGTTCTTCGCCGTTGGGCCGAAAGTTTACAGTGGTCCCAGCCCGGATTCGAGGCCGGGCAGTGGGAACTACAGTTTGGCTGCAAAGTCCGCCAGACGCTGGGCAGCTTCCAAGCAGTTTTCCAGGTCAGCAACCCAAGCCACACGCACATGGTTGGTGCCTGGATTTCCTTGGTCGCTGTCTCTGCCCAAAAACGAGCCTGGCATCACGGTGACATGCTGTTCTTGCAACAACCGCTGGCTGAAGGTGAGATCATCCAGCGGCGTAGCCATCCAGTGATAAAACCCGCCCTCAGGCTGCCGCAGGTCATAGTGAGGATCCAATATCTCGCTGACTGCAGCGAATTTTTGGCGATAAAGATTGCGGTTGGCAATCACATGATTTTCGTCCCGCCAGGCCAGGGCACTGGCGTGCTGATGGTGGGCGGACATGGCGCAGCCATGGTAAGTCCGATAGCTCAGATACTGTGCAATGAGCTGGGCGTCGCCGGCCACAAATCCGCTTCTTAGCCCCGGTAGATTCGAGCGCTTAGATAGACTGTGGAAGCTTAGGCAGCGCTCAAAGGGGCGAGAGCCCATGTCTTTGGCCACGGCCAGCAGGCTGGTCGGCACGTTGTCGTCGTCGAAGTAAAGCTCGCTGTAACACTCGTCGCTCACGATCACAAAGTCGTGCTCGTGCGCCAGACGAATCAAGTCAGCCATTTCTTCGACTGACATGATCTGGCCCGTGGGGTTGCCTGGTGAACAGATATAGACCATTTCAATGGCCCGCCATTGTTCTGAGGTGACTGCGGAGAAGTCTGGGCGGTAGTCCTGGTGTTGAGGGTTTGCGATGTACAAAGGCGATGCGCCAGCCAACAGGGCTGCACCCTCATAGATCTGGTAGAACGGATTGGGCATGCCGACTAGGGAGCCGGGGCGTCCACTGAGCAGTGCCTGGGCTACCGCGAACAAGGCTTCCCGAGTGCCGTAGACGGGTAGGGCTTGAGTTTCTGGATCGACGGCAATCTGAAAACGTCCTTGCAGCCATTGACAGATGGCTTGTCTGAGCTCCTCGCTACCCTTGGTTGCAGGATAAATGCCCAGCTGCACCGTCAGTGCTTCTGGGTCGGCCAGTGCGTCCACGACGAATTGCGGTGGTGGATGCTTGGGCTCACCCAAAGACAAAGGGATATGCGGCAGGGTGACCGTGTGCTGGCAGCCCTGATGCAGAAGCCGAAGCCGTTCAAAGGGGTAGGGCTGCAGTTTTTCTAACTTTTGATTCAACAAAGCGTCATTCCGTGATTAACAAATAAGTCTTCTGTATGGCGTACCTGCTGGGACCAACCGCTACAGAGTTTGGTCCAAACGCTGGCGCACCGTATTCTCGATCTCGTAGCAATGCTCGGGATCGTTCAAACCGCCGCCATCTCTGGCGCTGACGATGAAGATATCTTCAACTCGTTCGCCAAGGGTCGTGATTCTGGCCGAGGAAATTTCCAAGCCCAAGTCAACTAACACCACGGCCAGATTGGCCAGCAAGCCGGGTCGATCCGATGCGGTCACCGTCAGGGTCGCAAACTCACCATTGTCCTGTGAGATTAGGCTTGCGCTGGCGGGTATGGTCAGCTCTTTGATTTGCCGCGAAATGCGCCGGTGTTCACCAGCGGTGCTGGGCTCTGGATCGGCCAAGGTGTTTTTGACTCGACTGACGATCTGCTCGCGCATTTGAAGATCGCTTACCTCCATGCCCTGTTCGTCCAAGACGGTGAACATATCGAAGTAGCGGCCATGGGAAGCTTTGTTAACGTGGGCATCGACAATGCTCAAATCCAGCTGGCTGAGGGAAACTGCCAGGGCGGCGAAGGTTTTAGGCCGGTCTCGATCCAGCACATAGATCGTCGTCGCACCTTCATCTGCCACAGCGCTGTGGGCTGGCGACAAATAAACAAAGGCGCCGCTGTTCTGGTCGTGATCCAGCAATGCCTGGGTCAGTGATGCAATTTCTGTGGTGGTGTGCCGCAGGAAAAAATCATCGCCCAGGTCGTCCCAAGTCCCGCGGATCGCATCGATGTCCATGTGCCGTCCGGCTCGGTTTAGCAACTCCAATGCGCCCTCTTGATAGGCCTGAATGGTTTCCTGGCGATTTCGTGGTTCATCTTGGGTTTGCAAAAACCGCGTAGCTTCCATGTACAGGTGGCGCATGAGGCTGGCGCGCCAACCGTTCCACAGGGTGGGGTTGGTGGCGTTGATGTCCGCAACGGTGAGGGCATACAGATAGTCTAAGCGCATGCGTGACTGAACCTCTTGGGCGAACTCTGCCACGACTTCGGGATCGTAGATGTCTTGGTTCTGAGCCACAGCGGACATATAGAGGTGGCGTCGAACCAACCAGCAAACCAGAGCGGTATCTGCCTCGTTAAGGCCATGCTGTAGGCAAAAGGTCTCAGCGTCTTCAGCGCCCAATTCGGAATGATCGCCACCGCGCCCTTTGCCGATATCGTGAAACAAGCCGGCGATGTACAGCAGCTCACCCTTGGGGATGCTCTTGACGCAGCGATGGGCGATGGGGAAGGTTTCCAGCGCAAATTCGTAGCGAAAGCGACGCATGTTGCGGATGACCATCATGGTGTGGGCATCCACGGTATAGATGTGGAATAAGTCGTGCTGCATTTGCCCCACAATGTTGCCAAAAGCTGGCAGATAGCGGCCAAGGACCCCGTAGCGGCGCATCCGGGTCAGCTGAGTTACTACGGTATAGGGCGCTTTGAGGATGCTCATGAATAAGCGGCAGTTTTCTGGGTTGCATCGAAATTCGTCATCAATCAGATGGACCGCTTGGCGAAGTGCACGGATGGAGGTCACCCGAACCCGGATGTTTTCTTCGCGCTGGGCCATGAGCAGGAACATTTCCAGCATGGTCGATGGCTGTTGCAAAAAAATGTTCGGGTCAATGGCATCAATGCGCCGATTCACCAATCTGAAGCGCTCATTCAGCGGTTCAACGGTGGGCTTTTTCTTGTCAACGATGTCTTCCTGAAAAAACTGCAAAATGATGTCGTTGACCTCAGACAGGGCCATGACGTGGCGATAGTAGTGCTGCATAAACAGCTCTACCCCGGACTTAGTTTCGGTATCCATAAACCCAAGACGTTGGGCCAGCTCACGTTGGCGCGAAAAGTACAGTTGGTCCTCTTTGCGTCCGGCCAGGGCGTGAAGACCGTAGCGGACCCACCAGAGAAAGCGCCGGCCATCCTTGAGCCATTGGGCTTCGGTGTCGGTCAGCACCTCCAGGTCCACCAATTTGTCGATGCTCGTGGTGCCAAACTGGCGTTTGCAGATCCAAAGCGTGGTGTGGATATCTCGCATGCCGCCGGGTGAGGTTTTCACGTTGGGTTCTAGGTTGTAATCCACGTTGTCGTAGTGCCGGTGCCGGGCCACCTGCTCATCACGTTTGGCGACAAAAAAGTCAGCCACCGGCCAAAGTTTGGGGTTGGACAGCGCCTTGTCTAAAGGCGCGATGAGATCAGGGTTGCCGGTTAGGAAGCGACGCTCAAATAACGCTGTGGCCACGGTAATGTCGCCCTTGCATTCTTTAACGCAGCTTTTGATGTCACGAACGCTGTGTCCTACCTCCACGTTCAAGTCAAAGACGTCGCGCAAAAAGGCCTCGATAGCGGCTTGGCATTTCTTGGGTTTGTCCGCTAACACCAAAATATCGATATCCGAGCCCGGGTGCAGTTCTGCGCGTCCATAACCGCCGACCGCGTAAAGCGCGCAGTTTTCCTCCGGTGCAAAGTGTTGCTGCCAAATGTCGCTCAGCAGTTGATCGAAGGCTGCAGTGAGGCCGCTAACCAGCTCCTCGACGGGCTCATTGTTCCAATAGCGATCCGCCAGGCTAGTTAACGTGGTGTCCAGTATCTCCCTGCGCTGCAGGACGGCGGAAGGCAAGCTCATGGTTTTTGAATCCTGGCGCGTAAATCGGCCTGATGGTGTGAGCGAGGGTAGGCTGCAGCAAGTGCCGGGTTAGCCAAAGTTTTCTTCTTCTCTGAGCGTGAATATTTCAAAACCTGTCCCGGTGACCATCAGCGTATGTTCCCACTGGGCGGACAGCTTGTGGTCCTTGGTCACGGCGGTCCATTGATCGGGCAGAATTTTGATTTGGCGTTTGCCCGCATTAATCATGGGCTCGATGGTGAAGGACATGCCTTCTTCCAGAACCACCCCAGTACCCGGCCTGCCGTAATGCAGCACCTGGGGGTCATCGTGGAAGACCTTGGCGATTCCGTGCCCACAAAATTCTCTGACCACACTAAAGTGATTACTTTCTGCATGACGCTGAATGGCGTGGCCAATATCGCCCAGCCTGGCGCCGGGCCGCACCTGCTCAATACCAATGTACATGCACTCTTGGGTGATCTTGCTCAGTCGCTTGGCCAATATAGAGGGTTCACCGGCGAAGAACATCTTGCTGGTGTCGCCATGGTAGCCATCCTTAATGACCGTGATGTCGATGTTAATGGCATCGCCGTTTTTGAGTTTTTTGCTGGGGCTGGGAATGCCGTGACAAACCACATGGTTGACGCTGGTGCAAATAGATTTGGGAAAGGGCATTTGGCCGCCGCCACCGCCGTAATTGAGCGGTGCAGGAATGCACTCCAGTTCATCTACGATGAAGTCGTGACAGATCTGGTTGAGCTCCTCGGTGGTGACCCCAACCTGCACGTGTTCCCCAATCATTTCCAGTACCGAAGCTGCAGCACGTCCCGCTGCGCGCATGCCCATTAGATCTGTTTCGTTATTGATACGCGCTGTCATGTGAAAATCCGTTTAATTCAGAAAGTCGTTTGTGGTATAAAACGCGCCGCTTGGATGACGGCAGTGCCAACATTCGGCCTCAAAACCAGGTTTCGATGTCCCTGTGACGTTTGCGGAAAGAACCTCGATGACTTGCATCGGTAGGGGATTCAACAAGCGGCGGAGTATAGACAAATCGAAGCCGATAAAAAATTGCCTGCTTCGACACAGGTTCCCGGGTGCCTTGGCGTTTCAATGTAAACGCTGGGGTTGGGACTTGGGGAGCAGAGCAAATCGTTAACCCGGAGATAAAAAAATGACAGTAAGTATGCGAGACA
>JAYOSS010000015.1:19183-26149 GCA_038139355.1 Gammaproteobacteria bacterium | reverse complement strand
TACAGTTCCGACAAATTTTCTTTACTGATGCTCTAACTTTCATAGTCCTAACCTGTGCGAGCGCTTAACGCCGCTTTCCGTAGTTTTGTAGCTTGGATTTTTCCATGAGCTTCGCGTACTGGCTGCTCATCAAATGCGATTGCACCTGGGCCATAAAGTCCATGGCTACCACAACCACAATCAGTACCGCCGTGCCGCCTAACTGGAACGACGTATCAAAGAACACGACCATGAACTCGGGTAACAGACACACCAGTGTGACGTATGCAGCGCCGAACACGGTCAATCGAGTAATGACGTCATCAATGTACTTAGAGGTCTGCGCACCGGGACGAATACCTGGCACATAGGCGCCTTGACGCTTCAAGTTGTCTGCTACGTCTTTGGGGTCAAACATGATGGCGGTATAAAAGAAGCTAAAAAAGATGATCCCAGCGGCGAACATCATGATGTACAGGGGTTGCCCGGGTGACAGCACCAGGGCGACTTGCTGCAGAACGCCCATACCTGGGTTGCTGCCAAACCAGCTGGCCATGGAGGCTGGCGCCAACAGCAAGCTGGAGGCAAAAATTGCGGGAATCACACCGGCCATGTTGATTTTCAGGGGCAGGTGGCTGCTTTGAGCCTGCACCATACGACGCCCTTGCTGGCGCTTTGCGTAGTTCACGGTAATGCGGCGCTGGCCGCGTTCTACCCGAACCACAAACCACACCACGCCAACGGCCAGAGCGGCCATGGCTAACAAGGCGATAATATTGATGTTGCCCAACCGAGCCGCTTCGAACATCTGCCCGATAGCCGCAGGGAAACCAGATACAATGCCGGAGAAGATAAGCAACGAAATACCGTTGCCCACGCCACGCTCGGTGATTTGCTCGCCAAGCCACATCATGAAAATAGAACCCGTAACCAATGTCAGTGCGGCGACGAATAAAAAGCTTGGACCTGCGTCAAAGGCGAGGCCCTGGTTGCCAAGCGTAACTGCCAGCGACGCGCCTTGAATAAGCGCGATACCCAGGGTTAAGAAGCGTGTGGCCTTGGTGATTTTACGGCGTCCAGCTTCACCTTCTTTGCGCCATTGCTGGAACTGGGGCCACATCATCGTCAGCAGGTTCATGATGATGCTGGCGGTGATGTAAGGAATCACGCCAAGGGCGAGGATACTCATGCGCTCCCAAGCACCGCCGGAAAACATGTTAAACAGCTCTAAGATGCCGCCCTGGTTCTGGTTGAACAACGCCTGCAGCTGTCCTGGATCAATGCCGGGCACAGGAATGTGGGTGCCGATTCGATACACCAGCAGCGCGAACAAGACGAACAGAAGCCGGCTACGGAGTTCTGCGACTCCTGCCTGATTTCCTGCCAACTGGTTGGCGATGTCTTCTTGATTTCGCGACATGTTTCTTTGATTACTCTTGTTTTGAGGTCGTTATCTGATTGCCCAGACCGACGACCTTACTCGGCGGCCTTTATTTTTTTGACCAAACGGCCTTTAGGCGCCGCTTCGATATCTACAACTTGGCCGCCAGCGGCTTCAATAGCTGCACGGGCGCCCTTCGTAACTGCAACGCTGGCGTCCTCTACCTTCAGTGCTTTACCGATTTCGCCGGACAGCATGATACGGACGCGTTTTTTGTCCTTTCGCACCACGTTAGCCGCCTTGAGGGTTTCTAGACTGACTAGATCCCCTGCCACTTTGTTCAGTTCGCTTAGACGCACTTCGGCGGTGGTCAATCCAATTCTGGAACGGAAGCCGAATTTCGGAATACGCATTTGCAGCGGTAGCTGACCACCCTCGAAGCCGGGGCGCACGCCGCCTCCGGATCGAGCCTTTTGGCCTTTCTGACCGCGTGCTGAGGTCTTACCGAAGCCCGAACTTTGGCCACGGCCAACTCGACGCTTGGCTTTTTTACTTCCCGCTGCCGGGTGCAGATCATTCAGTTGCATTAACCTTCTCCCTCAACTCGCACCATGTAATAGACGCGATTGATCATGCCCCGAACCGAGGGGGTGTCTTCTAACGTGACGGTATGTCCAATACGACGCAGACCAAGACCAGCAACACAGGCCTTATGATTCTTCAGGCGGCCGATTGGGCTCTTTGTCAGGGTCACAGTTACTG
The DNA here is from genome assembly GCA_038139355.1 of Gammaproteobacteria bacterium. Classification (GTDB taxonomy): domain Bacteria; phylum Pseudomonadota; class Gammaproteobacteria; order Pseudomonadales; family Azotimanducaceae; genus UBA4421. The sequence continues at coordinate 24,027 of JAYOSS010000015.1, read as the reverse complement.
TCTTGTCACTCATCTGGCTTTCCTTGATGCCTCTGCCGTGCAGAGGGCCTTAAAAATAATCTTCAGCGTCCCTGCCATTAGCTAGGCGACGATTGAATCAACGTCCTTGCCGCGCTTCTCAGCCACCCGAGTTGGCGACTTGGTGCCAACCAGTGCCTTAAACGTTGCTTGCACGACGTTCACAGGATTGGTGGAGCCGTAGCACTTTGCCAGCACGTTTTGCACACCCGCGGCTTCCAAAACCGCACGCATGGCACCACCAGCAATAACACCTGTACCTTCTGATGCCGGCTGCATGTAGACCTTCGATGCTGAATGCCGAGCCGTCGTGGCATACCATAGGGTGTCGCCATTGAGATCAATGTCCACCATGTTGCGGCGAGCAGATTCCATGGCTTTTTGGATTGCCGTAGGCACTTCCCGAGCCTTGCCCCGTCCAAAACCAACCCGACCGTTTCCGTCGCCAACAACCGTCAGGGCAGTGAAACCAAAGATACGTCCGCCCTTTACTACCTTGGCAACACGGTTAACTTGTACCAGTTTTTCAACAAGTCCTTCTTCTCGAATCTCTTCCGAATAAGCCATTTAAAACTCCAATCCACCTTCACGGGCTGCGTCAGCAAGAGCCTTGACTCGGCCATGGTATTTAAATCCTGAACGATCAAAGGCTACTGCCGTGACGCCTTGGGCCTTCGCGCGCTCTGCAATGAGGGCACCGACCTTGGCGGCTGTATCAACATTGCCGGTATTACCTGAGCGCAAGTCCGCATCCAAGGTGCTCGCTTGGGCCACAATGGTTCCGCCATCTGGTGATATCACCTGAGCGTATATATGCCGAGGCGTACGACAAACCGATAGGCGTGTTGCGCCCAACTCGCGCATCTTCATGCGACTACGGCGCGCTCTTCTCAGTCTGCTTACTTTCTTTTCGTTCATCGTTCTTTTCTTAACCTGATCTGTTTTGATCCGCTTGTTCTTTCCGGACGTTAGCGACGGCCTGAAGCGTTTACTTCTTCTTGGCTTCCTTGCGCTTCACGTACTCACCTGCATATCGAACACCCTTGCCCTTATAAGGCTCTGGTGGACGAAAGCTTCGAATTTCCGCACAAACCTGTCCGACCCGCTGCTTATCTACACCGGTTATCACAATTTCCGTTTGGCTAGGCGTTTCCGCACTAATGCCTTCGGGCAAGTTGTATTCAACCGGATGAGAAAAGCCCAGCTGCATGGTCAGCTTCTTTCCTTGAGCTTGGGCACGATAACCAACGCCCTGTAGTTCCAGTCGCTTCTCGAAACCTTCGGAAACGCCAGTCACCATGTTCTGTACGATGGCGCGCATGGTGCCGGCCATGGCCTTGGCTCCTCGATCCTCTTCCTTGGCGCTTACTTTCAGCTCGCCCTCTTCTTGAACAAGAGCCACTGAATTATGAATGGCGAATTCCATCTGACCTTTGGCACCTTTAACCGATATATCCTGGCCGCTGAGTTTCACCTCGACGCCAGATGGCAGGGCCACGGGACTGTTAGCTACGCGAGACATTGCGTTCTCCTAAAATACCGTGCAGAGCACTTCGCCGCCGACGCCCTGAGCGCGCGCAGCTTTATCGGTCATCACGCCAAGATTGGTGCTCACAATGGCGACGCCAAGCCCGCCACGCACCTTGGGGATATCGTTGCTTTCTTTGTAAATACGCAAACCGGGGCGGCTAACTCGCGCGATCTCTTCGATCACGGGGCCGCCGTTGTGGTACTTAAGCTGTACGGTAATGGTGGACTTCACCTCGTCGGATACTGTGTATCCGTCGATATAACCTTCGCTGACCAACACATCGAGAATCGCGCACTTGGCCTTGGAATGAGGCATTTGCACATCAACATGGCCCGCCATTTGCGCGTTACGCACTCGGGTCAACAGGTCTGCTATGGGATCTTGCATCGTCATAATAAATTTCCTACCAGCTCGCCTTGACCAAACCAGGAACGTCTCCTCGCATCGCCGCTTCGCGCAGCATGTTGCGAGACAAGCCAAACTTTCGGTACACCGCATGTGGACGACCGGTCAGACCGCAGCGCCGCTGTTGACGTGCGCGGCTGGCATCGCGCGGCTGCGCCTGCAGCTTCAGCTGGGCATCCCAACGCTCTTCGTCGCTGACATTACGATCAGCAATAACAGCCCGCAGGGCATCTCGCTTGGCTCCGTACTTTAGTCGAGCTCGGGCGCGCTTCTTTTCTCGTTCGATCATGGATCGCTTAGCCATTCTTCGCCTCTTATCCTATGTGCGGAAGGGGAACTTGAACGCTTTCAGCAATTCAAGCGCCGCTTCATTTGTTTGGGCTGACGTCGTTACGCAGATGTCCATGCCCCGAATCTTGTCGATTTTGTCGTAGTCGATTTCTGCGAACACGATTTGCTCGGTGATCCCCATGCTGAAGTTCCCGCGGCCATCAAACGCCTTGGGGTTCAGACCACGGAAGTCGCGGATTCGTGGAATTGCGATATCCACTAAGCGCTCCAGGAAGTCGTACATACGCTCCCTGCGTAGAGTCACCTTGCATCCGATTGGATAACCTTCGCGGATTTTGAATCCTGCCTCTGACTTACGTGCCAAACAGATAACCGGCTGTTGACCCGCGATAGCGGTCATGTCCGTCACGGCGGCTTCCATGATTTTGCGGTCAGCAATCGCTTCGCCTACGCCCATGTTCAAGGTGATCTTGGTGATCTTGGGCACAGCCATGGGGTTTGTGATCCCCAAGTCTTTTTGCAGCTGCGGCCGGATTTGGTCCCGGTAGTGTTCGTATAATTTACCCATCTTTAATCATCAATCTCTTTGCCATTGGACTTGAAGACACGCACTTTCCGCCCATCTTCAATTTTCAGACCCACACGGTCTGCCCTTTCTTCTTCGTGATTCCAGATCGCCACATTAGAAGCCTGAATGGGGGCTTCTTGGGGAACGATACCGCCCTGATCTCCTGCGTTCGGGTTTGGGCGTCTGTGCTTTTTAACCATGTTGATGCCAGCGACCATCAAACGGCCGTCTTTAAGCACCCGCAACACTTCGCCGCGACGCCCTTTGTCGCGACCAGCGATCACGACCACTTCGTCATTTTTTTTGATCTTCAACATGCCGACTTTCTCTTTCGAATACCTTGCTTGTACAACCGGGGTCAGTAACTGACTGTGCCCAACTGCTTATAAAACTTCTGGCGCCAATGAAACGATGCGCATAAACCGCTCGGAACGCAGCTCTCGCGTTACCGGGCCAAAAATCCGGGTGCCAATGGGTTGCTTATTTGCGTTTAGCAATACGGCAGCGTTTTGGTCGAACTTAATCAGCGACCCGTCCTGACGACGCACGCCCTTACGGGTACGAACGACAACCGCATCCATTACTTGGCCTTTACGAACACGTCCGCGCGGAATTGCTTCCTTGACCGTGACCTTGATGATGTCGCCAATACCGGCATATCGACGGTGGCTTCCACCCAACACTTTGATGCACTGCACCTTTCGTGCTCCGCTGTTGTCAGCGATTTCCAGCATTGTTTCTGTCTGAATCATGTCTCTTAGACTCCAGTGGACCGAACGTCGATGCTTTGCAGAGTCCAGGTCTTGGTTTTGGAGAGTGGACGGCACTCAACTACGGTCACCGTGTCACCCACATTGCACTCGTTATTTTCGTCATGAGCGTGAATCTTGGAGGACTTACGAACAAACTTGCCGTATACCGGGTGCTTAACTCGGCGCTCCACCTTCACCGTGATGCTTTTTTCCATGCGATCACTCACCACAACACCGGAAACAGCGCGTGGGTTCTTCGCCTTGACCTCTTGGGCATCAGACATTTGCAGACTCCTTCATCACAGTCTTAACGCGGGCGATGTCACGGCGCACTTCTTTGAGCAGATGAGTTTGGCCCAACTGGCCACTGGCTCGTTGCATACGCAGCGAAAAGTGCTCGCGCTGTAGGCGCAGAATTTCCGCCTTCAACTCGTCGTTACTCTTTTCTCGAATATCCTGGACTTTCATTACATTGCCGTCCGTTTCACAAATACAGTTTTAAAGGGGAGCTTGGCAGCGGCCAGGCTAAGCGCCTCGCGAGCCACATCTTCTGGCACACCCTGCATCTCATACAGCACCTTGCCTGGCTGGATCAGCGCAACCCAATACTCAACGTTGCCCTTACCCTTACCTTGACGTACTTCCAAAGGCTTACTGGTAATTGGCTTGTCTGGAAAAACTCGAATCCAGATCTTGCCGCCACGGCGAATGCGACGTGTCATGGCTCGACGGCCCGCTTCGATTTGACGCGCAGTCATGCGGCCTCGGCCCACTGCCTTGAGACCAAACTCACCAAAGCTCACTTTGGAACCACGCAGTGCCAGTCCGCGGTTGCGGCCCTTGTGCATCTTTCTAAATTTTGTTCTTTTCGGCTGTAACATGCTCGTTCTTTACTATTTGGTGCTATTCACATTGGTTGCCGCCGAGGCGGTGGGCCAAACTATCCGATTCAACTACCCTTGCGAGGCTGCCTCTGGCGTGTTGGATCCGATGATCTCGCCCTTAAATATCCACACCTTGATGCCGAGAATCCCGTAGGTGGTCTCTGCCTCATAAGTTGCATAATCGATGTCTGCACGCAGCGTATGCAGCGGCACGCGACCTTCGTGGTAAACCTCTGAACGGGCAATCTCAGCGCCGCCCAAACGACCAGCCACTCGAACCTTGATACCTTCTGCTCCAAGACGCATGGCGTTTTGAATTACCCGGCGCATGGCTCGTCTAAACTGAACCCGGCGCTCCAGCTGCTGAGCGACGTTTTGCGCGACCAGCACTGCGT
>JAYOSS010000015.1:5607-19173 GCA_038139355.1 Gammaproteobacteria bacterium | reverse complement strand
GGCTTACGTATTTCTTCAATGTTGATATGAACCGGCACACCCATGCGATCGGTCAGCTCTTTGCGCAACTTGTCTACGTCTTCGCCTTTCTTACCAATCACGATGCCTGGACGGGCGGTGTGAATGGTGACCCGAGCGGTTTGTGCTGGTCTTGCGATCTCGATTCGGCCCACTGACGCGTCAGCTAGCTTCTTGCGCAAATACTCGCGCACTTCCAAATCGTTCAGCAGGTATTCCGCATAATGCTTCTTGTCGGCATACCAAACAGACGTGTGGTCCTTGACGATGCCAAGGCGAATACCGGTTGGATGTACTTTTTGACCCATACTGTTCTCTTATTCCGTATCCGACACCGTCACGGTGATGTGACAGCTGCGCTTTAAAATTCGATCGGCCCGTCCTTTTGCACGAGGGCGAATCCGCTTCATGGTCATTCCTTCGTTCACGTAGATTTCTGAAATTCGCAGATCGTCTACGTCAACGCCTTCGTTGTGTTCAGCGTTGGCGATGGCGGATTCCACGGTCTTCTTGACCAGAACGGCACCCTTTTTGGTGCTGAAGTTCAGAATGTCCAGGGCATCTGCCACCGGCTTGCCACGCACTTGGTCTGCTACCAGACGCACTTTTTGTGGCGAAATTTGTAAGCGTTTAGCTATGGCACTGACTTGCATCGTCTTCCTCTACTCTTCCGCCGCGTTAGCGCTTGGCTTTTTTGTCTGCCGCGTGACCGCGATAGGTTCGGGTAGGCGCAAATTCGCCCAGTTTGTGGCCAACCATGTCTTCGTTAATAACAACAGGGACATGCTGGCGGCCGTTGTAAATGGCAATGGTCAGGCCAACCATTTCCGGCATCACCATGGAACGGCGCGACCACGTCTTGATGGGGCGTCGCTCGTTGTTCTCGACCGCTTTTTCAACCTTCTTCAACAGATGGGTGTCGACGAAGGGTCCTTTAAATAAAGATCTAGGCACTTATCGTTCTCCTGTGACGCTGCTTAGCGCTTACCGCGACGACGAACGATAAGATCGTCTGTGCGTTTGTTCTTGCGGGTTTTGTGTCCCTTAGTTGGAACACCCCAAGGTGTAACAGGGTGACGACCACCGGAGGTTTTACCCTCACCGCCACCATGTGGGTGATCGACTGGGTTCATGGCCACGCCGCGAACGGTCGGACGCACACCACGCCAGCGCTTAGCGCCAGCCTTACCCAGAGATCGCAAACTGTGTTCGCTGTTACCGACTTCACCCAATGTGGCCCGGCACTCGCTCAGTACGCGACGCATCTCGCCAGAACGCATACGCAACGTGGCGTATGTGCCTTCTCGCGCAACTAGCTGGCAAGAACCACCGGCGCTGCGCACCATTTGGGCCCCTTTGCCGGGCTTGAGCTCGACACAGTGAATAACGCTACCTACTGGAATGTTCCGCAGAGCTAGGGTATTGCCCGACTTAATCGGAGACGTTGGCCCGCTCATGATGGGGTCACCTGCGTGAACACCCTTGGGCGCGATGATGTAACGACGTTCACCGTCTGCGTACTTCAATAGCGCAATGTTAGCTGTGCGATTCGGATCGTATTCCAGGCGTTCCACTACGGCGGGAATCCCGTCCTTGCTGCGCTTCCAATCGATAATTCGATAGTGCTGCTTGTGACCGCCACCACGATGACGTGTGGTGATACGGCCTGCATTGTTACGACCGCCGGTCTTCTTTTGCGCAGTCGTTAGGGCTTTGTGGGGCGCCCCTTTGTGCAGCTCTGAATCAACAACCTTGACGACGAAGCGTCGTCCCGGCGAAGTTGGTTTTGTCTTTACAACAGCCATGCCTTAACCCTTATTCCGCCACCATGTAGTCGAGCTCTTGGCCCGCAGCTACAGTGACGTATGCTTTTTTCCAATTCTTTTTGCGTGACATGCCTCGCGCCGTACGCTTGAGCTTGCCTTTTACATTCGCCGTGGTGACGTTGGTCACCGACACGCTGAAGATGCTTTCTACTGCGGCGCGTATTTCGGTTTTTGTTGCGTCAGGCGCGACCTTGAAGGCGTATTGGTTTGCTACCTCGCCTTGCACAGCAACCTTTTCTGTAATGTGCGGCTCGCGCAGCACGGTGAAGATTCGCTCTTGATTCATGCCAGCACCCCTTCCAATTTCTTCAGCGCGGGAACCGTAATCAGAACTTTTTCGTAGCTGATCAGGCTGACCGGATCTAGGCCATCCACATCACGCACGTCGATGCCTTTGACGTTGCGCGCGGCCAAAAACAGATTTTGATCCACTTCTTCGGTGACGATGAGGGCGCCGGCGATGTCCAGCTCTTTCAGCTTGCCAAGCAGCGCCTTGGTTTTGGGGGCATCAACCGAGAAAGACTCGATAGCCACCAAACGCTCTTGTCGAATCAATTCCGACACGATGCATTGCAGCGCGCCTCGGTACATCTTGCGATTTACCTTGGTGGAGTGATCTTGTGGTTGGGCGGCAAAGGTTACGCCACCTGAACGCCAGATTGGGGACCGGGTGGTACCGGCTCGAGCTCGGCCCGTGCCCTTTTGACGCCATGGCTTTTTACCGCCACCGCTGACTGCGGAGCGATTTTTCTGCGCCCTTGACCCTTGACGCGCACCTGCCATGTAGGCAACCACCACCTGGTGGACTAGCGCTTCGTTGTATTCACGGCTGAACGCGGTATCGGCAACTTCCACGCTGCCTCCGTCAACTGCGAGATTCAAATTCATTTCGCATCTCCTGCGCCATTGACTGCTCTAGCCTTAACTGCAGGCCGTATGCAGACATCGCCGCCGGGCGCTCCTGGAACCGCACCCTTGACCATAATCAAGTTGCGTTCAGCATCCACGCGAACGATTTCTAAATTCTGGGTAGTAACCCGCGCCGCACCCATATGGCCCGACATTTTCTTACCTTTGAATACGCGACCTGGCGTTTGGCATTGACCAATAGACCCTGGTGCGCGGTGAGAGATTGAGTTGCCGTGGGTATTGTCTTGGCCACGGAAGTTCCAGCGCTTGATGGTGCCGGCATAGCCCTTACCTTTAGAGGTGCCCTGCACGTCGACGATCTGACCGGCTTCGAACTGATCCACGGCCAACTCGCCGCCCACATCAATGTCCTCAAGCTCTGCAACGCGGAATTCCCACAAACCTCGGCCTGAACCTGCGTTGGCTTTGGCAAAGTGGCCCGCCATAGGTTTGGTCACTCGGCTGCGTCGTCGTTCACCCGTGGTTACCTGGATCGCAAGATAACCGTCGTTTTCCACGCTCTTCACTTGGGTGACCCGATTTGGCTCCGCTTCGATGACAGTCACGGGAACGGATACGCCTTCTTCGTTGAAGATCCGTGTCATGCCGGTCTTTTTGCCTATCAATCCAATTGCCATTGGTCTTTCTTCCTTTGAGGCGATTACAACGGCGTGCGGACCTTTGCTCCTCTAGCTTCCAAAATGGAAGAAGAAGACAAAAGTCCGGCTTGCGCCTGTCGCCAGCTCCCTATCGGAGCCTTTTTGTGTCAAACAATAAAAAGCTGCCTAGCTACATACGAGCGAGACAGCTTCAACTCAATTCAAACTAATCTGTACTTCCACCCCGGCCGCCAGATCGAGCTTCATCAGCGCGTCAACAGTCTTTTCGGTGGGTTCTACAATATCCAGGAGTCTTTTATGGGTGCGGATTTCGTATTGATCCCGCGCGTCCTTATTGACGTGGGGTGAAACCAGGATCGTAAACCGCTCTTTGCGCGTCGGCAGTGGAATAGGACCACGTACCTGGGCGCCAGTGCGCTTGGCGGTGTCCACAATTTCCTGTGTCGATACATCGATTAAACGATGATCAAATGCCTTCAAATGAATGCGAATACGCTGGTTTTGCACTGACGAACTCCAAACCCAAATTAAAATCGCTTGCCACCGACGTGAGCGAGACCCTCGCAGCCTCGGTGACCAAGCTTTTCTCCTGTTAAAGAGCCTTTATCGATTGCCGTCTAAACTGTTTTAGGTCGAGCACTTACACCGATAAAGCATGTTCTTCGGATGGATGGCGATGATCTCACGCCATACCACCCTTAAATTCCTTCGATCTGTGAATACGCAACGCCTTGTGGGGCGGTCGTTCCTCTCCGGATCGGGCCGCGAATCATACAGAGGGTTTAGACGTCGGGCAACTGCCGATGCGAGTTAAATCACGATTTATTGCAACATCCTTTGGAGCGTTTGCGTGGGAAGATCCGACTTCGACAGCACCTTGTTTGCTGCCGTCACCTTGCCGGGCCCTTCTTGGGGTATTTTTGTCATTTTTGCAGGTTTTGCTGGATTGAGATGATCCCTGCTATTGCATTGAACGCCGTATGCCTAGCCTATCCATGACCGCGTCCGGTACTTGCGCGTAATTCACGAATTCCATGGTGTAAGTCGCTCGGCCCTGGGTGCGACTGCGCAAATCCGTTGAATAGCCAAACATCTCGGACAACGCCACCTCCGCTCGAACCAGCTTGCCCGAGGGACTTTCATCCATGCCGGAGATCAAGCCTCTACGGCGATTTAGATCTCCAACCACGTCGCCCATGAATTCTTCAGGAGTCACCACTTCCACACTCATCACGGGCTCGAGCAGGGCGGGATTGGCAGCCAAAACAGCCTCGCGCAGGGCCATAGACGCGGCAATCTTAAACGCCATCTCGGATGAGTCGGTTTCATGGAAGGAACCGCCTGTAAGGGTCGCTCGAAGACCCATCAGTCGATGCCCGGCCAGTACGCCATTGCGCATCTGATCCTGAATGCCTTGATCGATAACCGCCACGTATTCTGCGGGGATTTGATCCGTAGAGCTTTCATTGGCGAATTCATAGGCATATTGCCCATCATCGTCTTTGAACGGTTCGATGCGGAGCTTGACGTGGCCATATTGACCGCGCCCGCCGGCTTCACGGATAAACTCGCCTTCACGCTCCACGGAATCTCGTATGGTTTCACGATACGACACTTGGGGCTTACCAATGTTGGCCGCAACACTGAATTCCCGCTTCATGCGATCCACGATGATCTCTAAATGCAGCTCACCCATGCCTGAAATAATGGTTTGGCCCGTGTCCTTATCGGTTTCGACCCGAAAGGACGGATCTTCTTGGGCCAATTTCGCCAAGGCTTGCACTAATTTTTCTTGATCAGCGACGGATTTGGGTTCCACCGCGACGGCAATAACCGGTTCTGGAAAATCCATCCGCTCTAGGGTGATAACGTGTTCTTTGGCGCATAGGGTTTCGCCGGTAGTGACATCTTTCAGTCCGATCACCGCGGCAATATCACCAGCTCGAACCTCGTCGATCTCCTCACGATTATTCGCGTGCATTTGCACCATGCGACCAATGCGCTCGCGCTTGCCTTTAATGGGATTAAAAACTTGGTCGCCTGTTTTGAGCACGCCGGAATAGACCCGGAAAAACGTCAACGTACCCACAAACGAGTCTGTGGCGATTTTGAAAGCAAGAGCGGCAAAGGGTGCATCATCCTTGGCTTCACGCTGAGCCACACTGCCGTCGCTTAATTCGCCTTCAATGGCCTTAACCTCGGTGGGCGCGGGCAGGTAGTCGATCACGGCATCCAACAAGGGTTGGACGCCCTTATTTTTGAAGGCGCTGCCGCAAGTAGCCAAGACGATTTCATTGGCTAGGGTTCTGATTCGCAAGCCTTCTTTGATCTGGGTTGGCGACAACTCCCCGTGATCAAGGTAATGCTCCATAAGCTCGTCATTAGCTTCTGCTGCGGCTTCCACCAGTGCTTCACGCTGCTCTTCCGCTTGCGCCTGCAGCTCAGCCGGGATTTCCAGCCGCTGCTGGGTCAAACCCTGATCCGCCTCGTCAAAAACGATGGCCTGCATGGTGATCAGATCGATGACGCCGTTAAACTGATCTTCGGCACCCCACGCCAGTTGCAGTGGCACCGGCTGGGCACCCAAGCGCTGTTCGATTTGCTCCAGCACCCGATGAAAATCCGCGCCCTGACGATCCATCTTGTTCACAAAAACGAGCCTGGGCACTTGGTACTTGTCGGCCTGACGCCACACGGTTTCGGACTGGGGCTCCACCCCTGAGGTACCGCAAAACACCACCACGGCGCCGTCCAGCACGCGCAGGCTACGCTCGACCTCGATGGTAAAGTCTACGTGCCCGGGAGTATCGATAATATTGATGCGGTGTTGGTCGTATTGCTGTTCGCTTCCGGACCAAAAACAGGTGGTGGCTGCAGACGTGATGGTAATACCGCGTTCCTGCTCTTGCTCCATCCAGTCCATCACGGCCGCGCCGTCATGGACTTCCCCCATTTTGTGGGAGATACCGGTATAAAACAGCACCCGCTCCGTGGTGGTGGTTTTACCGGCATCTACATGGGCGACGATACCTATATTCCGGTAGCGATTTATAGGCGTCGTCCGTGCCATAGGATGTGCTGCTGCTGAGGTTTAGGGGCTGCTTAGTAGCGGTAGTGCGCGAATGCCTTGTTGGCTTCTGCCATACGGTGTGTGTCTTCACGCTTCTTCACGGCGCTGCCGCGCCCGTCTGCGGCATCCATTAACTCTCCAGCGAGGCGAGCAGCCATAGACTTTTCGCTGCGAGAACGCGCACTGTCTACAAGCCAACGCATCGCCAAGGCGTTGCGACGCGAGGGTCTAACTTCCACTGGCACCTGATAGGTGGCACCACCCACCCGGCGAGACTTAACCTCCACCATGGGCGCGATTGCGTCCAGCGCTTTGTCGAATACCTCCACTGGGTCTGCGCCATCACGGCTTTGCACGCGATCCAGCGCGCCGTAAACGATGCGCTCGGCTACGGCTTTCTTGCCGCTAACCATCACATGGTTAATGAACTTGGCGATGACTTGATTGTGGAATTTAGGATCGGGAAGTACTTCCCGTTTTGCGACGACTCGACGTCTTGGCATGATTTTCTCCTTTCTTCAGGTATCCCCTGGACAGGCCAGGCCTTACTGAGAATGATGTTTAGTGATATGGGTTGGCGCTTACTTAGGACGCTTAGCACCGTACTTCGAGCGGCCCTGACGACGGTCAGCAACGCCTGATGTATCTAAAGAACCACGAATGGTGTGATAACGCACACCGGGCAGATCCTTAACACGGCCACCACGGATCAGCACAACAGAGTGCTCTTGCAGGTTGTGGCCTTCACCGCCGATGTAAGACGTGACTTCATAGCCGTTGGTCAGGCGCACACGACAAACCTTGCGCAAAGCAGAGTTTGGTTTTTTCGGCGTGGTTGTATACACGCGCGTACAAACCCCGCGACGCTGAGGACACGCCTGAAGCGCCGGCACAATGTTCTTAATCACTTTGCGCTTGCGCGGCTTGCGCACTAACTGGCTAATTGTTGCCATCTTTCTTTATCCTTTATCTCGGTCTCTTATAGCGCCCGTTCAGTTTTCACTTTTTGCCGACGCTATTCCTTCCGCCCCACCATTGGGGGGCGGCATTCTAATCGGGCCTTGAAGGTTTAACAAGAGCACGGGCCTTGTTCCGTTGCTCCTTCAGCCCAGCGCGTTTACTCCACTTCTCGAGCCGATAGCGCTTCACTCAACGCCAACTCGATCTCATCTGCGGTCACGGTATCGCCACCGGCCAGGTCTTCTTCGCGCTGGCGCTTGCGGTCTGCGTGATAAGACAAACCGGTACCCGCAGGAATCAGGCGACCCACAACGACGTTCTCTTTCAAGCCGCGCAGATAGTCCTGCTTGCCTGTCACTGCAGCTTCTGTCAAAACCCGTGTGGTTTCCTGGAATGACGCTGCGGATATGAACGATTCCGTTGCCAACGATGCCTTGGTGATACCCAGCAACAGGCGCTGGAATTCAGCTGGCGCTTTGCCTTCGGCCTCTAAAGCCGCATTGCCTTCACGCAAGGTGGTGTATTCCAGTTGCTCGCCGCGAATGAAATCCGATTCTCCAGAGTGGGTAATTTCTACCTTACGCAGCATCTGTCGGCAGATAACCTCAATATGCTTGTCGTTAATCGTTACCCCTTGGAGTCGGTACACTTCTTGGATTTCATTGACGATGTACTTGGCCAGTTCTTCTACGCCTTTCAAACGCAGAATGTCATGGGCACTGAACGGGCCGTCACAAACAACTTCACCACGCTCAACCTGTTCGCCATCGAACACGCCGATGTTGCGCCACTTTGGAATCAGAGTTTCGACAGGGTCACCATCTACAGGCGTGATCACCAAACGGCGCTTGCCCTTGGTTTCTTTGCCGAAGGACACGATGCCGCTGGCCTCTGCCAATATAGCCGGTTCCTTGGGCTTGCGAGCCTCAAAGAGATCCGCCACACGAGGCAGACCACCGGTGATGTCGCGAGTCTTTGAACCTTCTTGAGGAATACGCGCAATGATGTCGCCTACACCAATCTTGCCGCCATCTTCCATGTTCAGGATAGCGTTGCTTGGCATGTAGTAATTGGCGGGCACTTCACTACCCGGCAAGTTCACTGCATTACCCTTCGCATCGTTTAGACGAACTGCAGGGCGCAGATCCTTAGCTGCACTGGGTCTGTCCTTTGGATCCAACACGGTAATGTTGGTCAAGCCAGTCAAATCGTCGGTTTGACGATTCATGGAAAGACCTTCTTCCATCTCGACAAAGGTCGCCACACCGGCAACTTCTGCAACGATCGGGTGCGTATGCGGGTCCCATTGGGCTATCACCTGGCCGGCTTCCACGGCGTCGTCTTCTGCCACTGAAATAACCGCCCCGTAGGGTAACTTGTAGCGTTCACGCTCGCGGCCATGATCGTCGGCTACTGCAATTGCGCCTGAACGCGAGATCGCGACCAGTTCTCCGGATTCCCGCGTTACGGTCTTCAGGTTGTGCAAACGAATGGTTCCACCATGCTTCACCTGAATGTTATCCACTGCCGTTGCTCGAGATGCCGCACCGCCGATGTGGAAGGTACGCATCGTAAGCTGAGTACCTGGCTCGCCAATGGATTGTGCTGCAATAACGCCCACAGCCTCACCAACGTTGACCAGGTGGCCCCGCGCAAGGTCGCGCCCGTAACAGGCCCGGCAAACCCCATGGGAGGTTTCGCAAGTGATCGCTGAGCGCACAATCATTTCGTCGACGCCCAGCTCATCTAGCTTGTCTACCCAGGCTTCGTCGATCAGGGTGCCTCTCTCAACCAACAAAGTTTTACCGTCCGCGGCAAACACATCCTCGGCTACGGTTCGACCAAGCACTCGGTCCGCCAGAGCTTCAACTACATCACCGCCTTCAATGATGGCGGTGGTGAAAAGCCCGGCAGTTGTACCGCAGTCTTCGTCGGTAATTACCACGTCTTGAGCAACGTCTACCAAGCGTCGAGTCAAATAACCGGAGTTAGCGGTCTTCAACGCTGTGTCCGCCAGACCTTTACGCGCTCCGTGGGTGGAGATGAAGTAGTCGTTTACGGTCAGACCTTCTCGGAAGTTGGCGGTAATGGCGTTTTCAATAATGCTGCCATCGGGTCGCGCCATCAGTCCGCGCATGCCTGCAAGCTGACGAATCTGGGCTGGTGAACCACGAGCTCCTGAATCCGCGTACATATAGACACTGTTAAAGGACTCTTGCTCTTCGACTTCGCCGTCGCGATTAACCACATCCTCTTTGGATATGCCTTCCATCATGGAGCGCGCCACCAAGTCGTTGGCGCGCAGCCAGATGTCGACGACTTTGTTGTACTTTTCGCCCTGGGTCACCAGGCCGGATGCGTACTGGGATTCGATCTCAGCCACTTCCGCTTCGGCCTCAGCAATGATTCGTTCTTTGGCATCTGGGATGACGAAATCTTCCACGCCAATGGATGCTCCTGAGGCGGTGGATTGAGCGAATCCGGTGTACATCAACTGATCGGCAAAAATCACCGTATCTTTCAGCCCGCAACGTCGGTAGCAATCGTTGATCAGGTTGGAAATGCTCTTCTTGTCCATGGTCTTGTTGACCATGGAGAACGGCAAAGCCTTTGGCACAATGGCGTACAGCAGCACTCGACCTACCGTGGTTTCCTGCACGACCCTCTTGCTGATGACTTCCCCGTTTTCGTCACTGACTTGCTCTTCGATGCGCACCTTCACCCGGGCATGCAGATCCACCTGCTTGGCGTAGTAAGCGCGATGAACTTCATCGACGTTAGCAAAGATGGCTCCCTCGCCTCGGGCATTCACTTTTTCCCGGGTCATGTAGTAGATACCCAAGATAACGTCCTGAGAGGGCACGATAATGGGCTCACCACTGGCTGGCGAAAGAATGTTGTTAGTCGACATCATCAGCGCCCGGCTTTCTAGCTGGGCTTCTAAGGTCAGCGGTACGTGGACCGCCATCTGGTCGCCGTCAAAGTCCGCGTTATAGGCGCTACATACCAGCGGATGCAGCTGAATAGCCTTGCCCTCGATGAGCACTGGCTCAAACGCTTGAATACCCAAACGGTGCAGCGTTGGCGCACGGTTCAGCATGACGGGATGCTCGCGAATCACCTCAGCCAAAATATCCCAAACTTCAGGCGTTTCCCGCTCTACCATCTTTTTCGCAGCTTTGATCGTGGTCGCTAGCTGACGATCTTCTAAACGACCGAAGATGAAGGGCTTGAACAGCTCCAACGCCATTTTCTTTGGCAAACCACATTGGTGCAGTCGCAAAGTAGGACCCACCACGATCACGGAACGACCCGAATAGTCCACCCGCTTGCCCAGCAAGTTTTGGCGGAAGCGTCCTTGCTTACCTTTGATCATGTCTGCAAGCGACTTCAGCGGACGCTTGTTTGACCCGGTGATGGCGCGACCGCGACGACCGTTATCCAGCAATGCATCAACAGATTCTTGCAACATACGCTTTTCGTTGCGCACGATGATGTCTGGCGCAGCCAGATCCAATAAACGCTTCAAACGGTTGTTACGGTTAATCACCCGGCGATACAGATCGTTCAGGTCTGATGTGGCGAATCGGCCGCCGTCCAGTGCGACCAGAGGTCGCAGATCCGGTGGTAGCACTGGTAACACGGTCATCACCATCCATTCTGGCTTGTTGCCAGAACGGACAAAGGCCTCCATCAGCTTCAGCCGCTTGGAGAACTTCTTGATTTTGGTTTCCGAATTGGTGGCCGGAATTTCTTCCCGCAGCACTTCTATTTCGTGCTCCATGTCAAGGTTAAGAAGCAGCTGCTGTACCGCTTCCGCACCCATACGGGCGTCGAATTCGTCGCCGTATTCCTCAATTTTTAGGTAGTACTCTTCATCGGATAACAGCTGACCCACTTCCAAATCTGTCATGCCCGGGTCGATGACCACGAATGACTCGAAATACAGAATGCGCTCAATGTCACGCAGGGTCATGTCTAGCAGCAGACCGATACGGCTTGGCAGGGACTTCAAAAACCAGATATGGGCTGTTGGGCATGCTAATTCAATATGCCCCATGCGCTCACGGCGCACCTTGGTCAGCGTGACTTCAACGCCACACTTTTCGCAGATTACGCCACGGTGTTTAAGACGCTTGTATTTTCCGCACAAGCATTCGTAGTCTTTTACGGGACCAAAAATGCGCGCGCAAAACAGTCCATCACGCTCGGGCTTAAAGGTCCGATAGTTAATGGTTTCGGGTTTCTTGACCTCACCGAAGGACCAAGAACGAATCATTTCTGGCGAAGACAACCCGATACGCAGCGAGTCAAATTCCTCAACGTCGCTTTGTGATTTCAGCAAATTAAGTAAGTCTTTCACGATGTTTCCTTATGTTCTGTTGGAGCGATTCAAGCGGCTAAAACTTGCTTGAATCGGGTCAGTCGGTTTCCAACTCAATGTTGATTCCCAAGGAGCGAATTTCCTTGACCAACACGTTGAAGGATTCGGGCATTCCCGGCTCCATTTTGAAATCACCATCCACAATATTTTTGTACATCTTGGTTCGACCGTTAACGTCGTCGGATTTCACCGTCAACATCTCTTGCAAGGTGTAAGCGGCTCCGTATGCCTCAAGAGCCCAAACTTCCATCTCACCAAAGCGTTGGCCACCAAACTGCGCTTTGCCGCCCAGAGGTTGCTGCGTAACCAGACTGTATGAACCCGTGCTACGAGCATGCATCTTGTCGTCCACCAAGTGGTTGAGCTTGAGCATGTACATGTAACCTAAGGTCACCGGTCGGTCGAAGGCATCGCCAGTACGGCCATCGTATAGCGTGGTCTGGCCGTTACCCGGCAGTTCCGCCAGCTCTAGCATCTTCTTGATTTCAACTTCTGCAGCACCGTCAAAGGCGCGAGTAGCAAACGGCAGACCTGAGGTCAGATTTTTCGCCAAATCCAGAATCTGACCATCATTCAGACTCTTGAGATCTGCCGGCGCGCCACCTACCTGGTTGTAAACTTCATCCAGGAACTTGCGCACATCTGCGGTCTTTTGCTGTTGCTCCAGCATGGCGTTGATCCTGCGACCTATGCCATGGGCAGCCCAACCTAGGTGGGTTTCCAAGATCTGGCCCACGTTCATCCGTGAGGGCACACCCAAGGGGTTTAGCACGATATCTACCGGCTCTCCATTCTCGTCAAAGGGCATGTCTTCCACCGGCATGATCACGGAGATAACACCTTTGTTACCGTGACGACCCGCCATCTTATCGCCTGGCTGAATGCGGCGCTTAATCGCCAAATACACCTTAACGATCTTCAGCACGCCTGGCGCTAGGTCGTCACCGGTTTCGATCTTGCCGCGCTTGTCTTCATAAATCGCATCCAGAGCCTCTTTGCGTTCTTGCAGGTGCGCTTCCGCTTTCTCCAGCTGCTCGTTCAGCTTGTCGTCTTTCATCCGAATGCGGAACCAGTCCCTTGCGGGCAGCTCTGCCAGATAGGCTTCGTCGACGGCTTTGTCCTTGGCTAGACCCGGAGCACTGGCCACCTTGGCGCCTACCAAGGCGCGCTGCAAACGCTCGTAGGTTGCAGCTTCAATGATGCGCATTTCGTCGTCCAAGTCCTTGCGGATCTTGCTCATCTGCGCTTGTTCGATGTCCTTGGCGCGTTGGTCTTTTTCAACACCATCACGGGTGAATACCTGGACATCAATAACGGTGCCTTTAACACTGCTAGGCACGCGTTGGGAGGTGTCTTTCACATCAGAGGCTTTTTCACCAAAGATGGCTCGCAGCAGTTTTTCTTCTGGTGTTAACTGGGTCTCGCCCTTCGGCGTAACCTTGCCCACCAAAATATCCCCTGCGCTAACTTCAGCACCGATATACACGATGCCGGACTCGTCTAACTTCGACAGCGCGCCTTCACCAACGTTAGGAATATCACTGGTGATTTCCTCTGGCCCCAACTTGGTGTCACGGGCGATACAGGTCAGCTCTTGGATATGAATGCTGGTAAAACGATCTTCTTTTACCACGCGCTCGGATACGAGGATGGAATCCTCAAAGTTGTATCCATTCCAAGGCATAAAGGCGATCCGCATGTTTTGACCAAGGGCCAACTCACCCATGTCAATGGACGGCCCATCCGCCAAAATATCTCTAGCATTGATCACATCCCCTG
>JAYOSS010000015.1:0-5597 GCA_038139355.1 Gammaproteobacteria bacterium | reverse complement strand
GGCTTCACCAGCGGTCGCTGGTTAATACAGGTGTTTTGATTGGATCGCGTGAACTTCGTTAGGGTGTAAATATCCACACCCGCGTCACCGGCTTCGATCTCAGCATCGGCAACTCGAACCACGATGCGACTGGCGTCGACGCTGTCGATGACGCCGCCACGTTTGGCAATCACGCACACACCAGAGTCTCGGGCTACGGCTCGCTCCATACCGGTACCGACCAGCGGCTTTTCTGCTCGCAAGGTTGGTACGGCCTGCCGCTGCATGTTTGAGCCCATCAGCGCTCGGTTAGCATCGTCATGCTCAAGAAACGGAATCAGTGACGCCGCCACCGAAACCACCTGCTTGGGAGAAACGTCCATAAAGTCCACGTTCTCGGCCGCGGTCTTGGTGAATTCGTTTTGGTGTCGCACATCGATCAGTTCTTCGACAAAGCGCCCCTTGGCATCCACCGGCACACTTGCTTGAGCAATCACGTACTGGGCTTCATCAATAGCAGACAGATATTCCACTTCCTTGGTCACGACACCTTTAACCACGCGGTGGTATGGCGATTCCAGGAAACCGTATTCATTCGTTTGCGCATAGGTCGCCAGGCTGTTGATCAAACCAATGTTTGGCCCTTCCGGCGTTTCAATTGGGCAAACCCGCCCGTAGTGGGTGGGGTGAACATCTCTGACCTCAAACCCGGCCCGTTCCCGCGTCAAACCGCCCGGCCCTAGAGCCGATACTCTGCGCTTGTGGGTGACTTCCGACAGCGGGTTGTTTTGGTCCATAAACTGGGACAGCTGGGAAGAACCAAAAAATTCCTTCACCGCTGCTGCCACGGGCTTGGCGTTGATCATGTCTTGGGGCATCAGACCTTCGGACTCAGCCAAGCTCAGGCGTTCTTTGACTGCACGTTCGACACGGATCAAACCAACACGGAATTGGTTCTCTGCCATTTCGCCAACGGATCGAATACGTCGATTACCCAAGTGGTCGATATCATCCACGGTACCTTTACCGTTACGGATATCGATCAAGGTCTTCAACACATCCACGATGTCGTCTTTGGACAGGGTTCCTTCGCCGACAATTTCTTCTCGGCCAAGCCGTCGGTTGAACTTCATGCGACCAACGCCAGACAGGTCGTAGCGATCGCTGGAGAAGAATAAGTTACTGAACAAGTTCTCAGCTGACTCTTTCGTGGGCGGCTCGCCTGGGCGCATCATGCGGTAGATCTCAACCAAGGCTTCCAATCTGTTGGAGCTTGGATCCACGCGCATGGTGTCAGAAATGAACGGACCACAGTCCAGATCATTGGTGTAAATGGTTTCAAAGCCGCTGACTTTCAGCTCGAACAGCTTTTCTAATACCTCTCCGGTAATGATGGAGTTGCAAGGCACCGCAACTTCACCAGTGGACTCGTCAATGATGTCCTTGGCGGTAATTTGCTCAAGCAAATACTCCCGGGGCACCGCCAGCTTCTTCATGCCGCTGTCTTCAAGCAAGCGCACGTGACGGGCGGTAATACGACGACCGGACTCGACGATCACTTTGCCGTTGGGGCCGGTGATATCGAAGGTGGCGACTTCACCGCGCAACCGCTCTGGGATCAGGCTGACGGACACATCTTCGCCCTTGATAGACACCGTATTGGTTTCGAAGAAGGTTTCTAGAATTTCTTCGCTAGAAAACTCCAAGGCCCGCAAAATGATGGAAGCAGGGAGCTTACGGCGACGATCGATACGGACAAAGACCGCATCCTTGGGGTCGAATTCAAAGTCCAGCCATGAGCCACGGTAAGGAATCACCCGTGCGTTGTAGAGCAACTTGCCTGAACTGTGGGTCTTACCTTTGTCGTGATCAAAGAACACGCCAGGGGAACGGTGCAACTGAGATACAACAACCCGCTCGGTGCCGTTAATAACGAAGGTACCGTTGTCTGTCATAAGCGGAATTTCGCCCATGTAGACTTCTTGCTCTTTTACGTCTTTAACTTTTTTGCTGGACGATTCTTTGTCGTAAATGATGAGCCGCACTTTTACCCGCAACGGCGCTGCATAGGTAATGCTTCGTGAAACACACTCTTTGACGTCAAAGACGGGCTCGCCCAGACGGTAATCAACATATTCCAATTCGGCGCTGCCGGAGTAGCTGGTGATTGGGAACACCGACTTAAACGCCGCATGCAATCCGGACTCTGCGCGCTCTTCGACGCTGGTGCCTTCCTGCAAAAACTTCCCGTAAGAGTCGGTTTGGATTGCCAGCAGATAGGGCAGCTCCATTTTTTCGGACAATTTTCCGAAATCTTTCCGAATACGCTTCCTTTCAGTAAAGCTGTAAGCCATGCGAATCTCCTACGTGATCATCATCGAATCCAACGTGCTTTCATGGGACAAGCACGAAAAGCTGGTACCAAGCCGCTTGTTAGCAGCCTGGTCCAGCTATATAACGTTAACTAATGTAACGCTTTTCAAAAGGCTAACGGTCGCAGTACTACTTGAGTTCAACCGTAGCGCCAGCTTCTTCCAGCTGCTTTTGAATGTCTTCTGCCTCATCTTTGCTGACGCCTTCCTTAATTGAAGAAGGTGCTTCGTCAACCAAAGCCTTGGCTTCTTTCAGGCCCAGGCCAGTGATTGCACGAACAGCTTTGATGACATTCACTTTCTTGTCACCAGCCGTAGCCAAAGTTACGTCGAACTCAGACTTCTCTTCACCGCCGCCAGCACCAGCGTCACCGCCACCTGCTGCAGGGGCAGCAACAGCAACCGCTGCCGCTGCGGATACGCCGAACTTTTCTTCCATGTCTGCGATCAGCTCAACAACGTCCATGACGCTCATTTCTGCGATTGCATTCAATACATCATCTTTTGACAATGCCATTTCCTTTCTCCTAGTTATCTAAAGCGATTCTTGGGTCTACGCTTCTGCTTCTTTCTGATCTTTGACTGCAGCCACAACTCGTACCATCTTGCCGGGAACCTCATTCAAGGTTTGCGCAAGCTTGATGATCGGGGCCTGCATTACGCTCATCAATTGAGAACGGGCCTCATCCAGAGTCGGCAGTTTGGCGACACGGTCAATTTGATCCGCCGCCAACAATGCCCCACCAATGGACAATGCTTTGATTTCCAGTTCTTCAAAGTCTTTTGCGTAGTCTTTTAGCAGTCTGGCTGCCGCGCCTGGGTCTTCCTGAGAAAACGCCAGCAGCGTGGGACCAACCAGAGCGTCGTTGAGACACTCAAACTCGGTACCTTCCACAGCTCGCTTGACCAACGTGTTTCTAACCACGCGCAGGTACACCCCAGTCTCGCGCGCTTTCACGCGAAGCTCGGTCATTTCCGCAACGGTTAATCCACGATAGTCAGCCAAGACAGCCGACAGAGCAGATGTAGCAGCATCGTTAACCTCAGCAACAATTTCTTGTTTCTGTTCAAGTCTTAACGCCACATGCTTCTCCTTTTCGACGGCCCGGGTTGCCCCGGACAGTCCGTTATCGAGTGTTGTTAACCAACTCTCTTTAGCGGCGAGCCTCGTTCGCTTTAGTTCTGAAGCTAAGAATTTAACCTCTAACTAAACACTCGGAGACGAACATCGGATAGTTGTCACCAACCTTCCACTGTTCTGTCGCGTGTTAAGCGACTCACCATCTGCGTAGGTAATTAAGCTTCGCTTAACGCTAGGCCCCTACGGTTTTTGACGGTAGGGGGCATAGATAAATCTAGCCCCGACCTCCAAATTCTTGTTCTGCTTCCCTAACCGATTTGCAGTGAAGCTTGATCGATAGCCACCCCAGGACCCATGGTCGTGGACAGTGTTACCTTCTTCAAATAAATGCCCTTTGCTGAAGCAGGCTTAGCTTTTTTCAGGTCTGACATCAGCGCCTCAACATTTTCGCGAATCTGCAGCGGGTCGAAGCCAACCTGGCCCACGCTGCCGTGAATGATTCCGGCTTTGTCTGTACGAAACTGAATTTGACCTGCCTTGGCATTTTTAACCGCGGTCTCTACGTCCGGGGTAACCGTGCCGGTCTTGGGGTTAGGCATCAGGCCCCGAGGCCCCAAAACCTTGCCAAGCTGACCGACGATGCGCATGGCATCAGGCGTCGCGATGACGACGTCAAAGTCCATCTCGCCGCCTTTGATCTTTTCGCCAAGATCGTCGAAGCCAACTAGGTCTGCGCCAGCAGCCAAGGCTTTGTCTGCATTTTCGCCCTGAGCAAAAACCGCCACCCGGACAGTCTTGCCGGTGCCATGAGGCAAGGTCGTAGCTCCACGTACTACCTGATCGGATTTGCGCGGATCAACCCCGAGGTTCACGGAGATATCAAAAGCCTCCTTGAATTTGGTGCCTGCCAGGTCGTTCAATAAAGCAACGGCTTCATTGATATCGTAAGCCTTGTCCGAGTCGATCTTTTCGGCAATAGCGCGCATGCGCTTACTGAGCTTGGCCATTTACACACCCTCCACATCAATACCGGACGCGCGCGCTGTTCCAGCGATGGTTCTTACCGCTGCGTCCATGTCTGCCGCCGTCAAATCCGGCATTTTCAGCTTGGCAATTTCTTCCAGTTGCTCGCGATTCACCTTGGCCACTTTGACCGTGTTCGGCGTCGCTGAGCCCTTGGCAATACCCGCAGCTTTACGCAACAACACGGCGGCTGGCGGAGTTTTCGTCACAAAGGTGAATGATCGATCTGCGTAAACGGTGATGACCACGGGTATAGGCAGCCCTTGCTCCACCGATTGGGTCTGAGCGTTGAAGGCCTTACAGAATTCCATGATGTTTACACCGTGCTGACCCAAGGCTGGGCCCACCGGCGGACTGGGGTTTGCTTGACCGGCTGCTACCTGCAGCTTGATGTAAGCGTCTACTTTTTTAGCCATGCTTTACTCCTTGCGGGTACTAACGCTAGAGACCGGTTTCCCTTCTCTAACTCCCCGGGGTTATGTATATCCCAACGCAGCGGCTAACTGCAGTTGGTTTTTATCCGTTGGCCGACCGCAGCCGACCAAACCATTTGAGACTAGCCTTTTTCGACTTGTCCAAAATCCAGCTCAACCGGAGTTGAGCGTCCAAAGATCGTCACGGCTACCCGCAGACGGCTCTTTTCGTAATTCACTTCTTCCACAACACCGTTGAAATCGTTAAACGGACCGTCAATAACGCGGACGATCTCGCCAGGTTCAAACACGGTTTTCGGTGTGGCTTTCTCGCTGCCTGCAGCAACCCGATCTAAAATCGCTGCGGCTTCTCTTGGAGATAATGGTGCAGGCTGATCCGCCTTGCCGCCAATAAACCCCATCACCCTGGGCGTCTCCTTAACCAGGTGCCAGGTATCGTCGTTGAGCTCCATTTCCACCAGCACATAGCCTGGGAAAAACTTGCGCTCACTGCGACGCTTTTGGCCCCCACGCATTTCCACGACTTCTTCGGTGGGAACTAAAATCTCGCCGAAGCTCTCCTGGTGACTCGACAGATTGACGCGCTCTTGCAGTGCCCGAGCAACATTCTTCTCGAATCCGGACTAAGCGTGCACGACGTACCAGTTCTTCGACATTTTGGGCTACCCACTAATAGAGCTGACAATCCAGCCCAGCAGGGAATCGAGT
>JAYOSS010000014.1:5550-26496 GCA_038139355.1 Gammaproteobacteria bacterium | reverse complement strand
AGTTCGCTCGCGCCTTAGACGGGACTTTCACTAGCAAGGCAATTTCCGTGGAACCTGAAACCGTGCTGACCTACAAGCACGGTAAGATCGAAAACAGCCTATTCGTCACCAGCCAAAAGCTTGGCTTGCCCGACAGTGTCACCATGGGGCTGGCGCAGATCTTTCAGTGGGACATCGACTTCGTTCTGGACATCAGGCCGGGTGATGAATTTTTCGCCCTGTTGGAAGAGCAGTATTTGGACGGGGAATTTATCGGCTACGGTGACATTTTAGCCGCACGGTTCGTTAACCGAGGCACCGCCTATACCGCGGTCCGCTACGAACTGCCCGACGGCTCGGCTGATTTTTTTGCGCCCAACGGCATGAGCATGCGTAAGGCTTTTTTGCGAGCGCCAGTGGACTTCTCGCGCATCAGCTCCAGCTTCAACATGCGGCGCAAACACCCCCTTCACAATACCGTCAAACCCCATCGCGGCATCGACTATGCCGCGCCGCGGGGCACACCCATCTTAGCGGCCGGCGATGGTCGCATTGAAACAGCCAGTCGAACCCAAGCCAACGGCAACTTTGTGGTCATCAAGCACGGCGAACAATTCGTGACAAAATACCTGCACCTGTCCAAATTCGCCCGCAACATCAAACGTGGCAAAAAGGTTAAACAAGGACAAACCATCGGCTATGTCGGGTCCACAGGCTGGGCTACTGGCCCCCACCTGCACTACGAGTTTTTGGTCAATGACGTGCACAAGAATCCGCGCACGGTAAAACTTCCGGAAGCTCAACCCGTATCGAGGGAGCAGATTGACGATTTTCGAGCCAAAACTCGACCCAGTATCGTGCTGCTCGACCACTTCGCCGACCAGGTTGAATTGATATTGGCGGAACTGTGAAAGCGACAGGCAATTTGTTTATCGGCTGCATGACCGGCACCAGTGTGGACGGGCTAGACCTGGCCCTAGTGCAGATCGATCAGGCAGATGGTATGGCAGCACCCCAAGATGAAAAAGTCGCGGTTGTGGCGGCGAAGACGCTAGCGCTACCCGAGGACTTGCGCGACGACTTGCTAGCTTGTGGCCAACCTAGCTCTTCCAGCGTCGAGTTATTGGGTCGCTGTGACAGCAGGCTGGGGGAAGTCATAGGCGACGCTATCTGCCAGTGGCTCACATCCCTTGAAATCGCGCCAAAACAGATAACCGCCATTGGCAGTCACGGACAAACCGTGCGCCATCGCCCCCCAGGAACGATGGATAGCCCTTTCACGCTGCAAATTGGCGACCCCAACCGCATCGCTGAAGCCACGGGAATACCAACCGTTGCAGACTTTCGCCGTCGCGACATGGCTGCCGGCGGGCAAGGCGCGCCGTTGGCACCCGCCTTCCATCACGTGGTGTTCGGACATCTGGGGCCCCACGCTTGCGTGATCAATATCGGCGGTATTAGCAACCTTTCACCCTTGGGCAGTCAGAGCCTGGGTTTTGACAGCGGCCCGGGCAATTGCTTGATGGACGAGTGGTACCGCCAACACCACCCAAGCCATGGCCGCCCGGAAGCTGGCGCTCTGGGCTATGACGCCCAAGGCGCTTGGGCTGGGTCTGGACAACCAGACCCAGCACTGCTGCAGCGGTGTCTAGCAGACCCGTATTTTGCTGCGGCAGCTCCCAAAAGCACTGGCCGCGAATATTTCAATCGCCACTGGCTAGAACAAGTGGCCGGCAGAGACGCGTTGGATCAGCTGCCAGCTGAAGACGTGCAATGCACTCTAGCCGAACTGACTGCGCAGAGCGTCGCCGAAGCGGTGGACGCAAGCATGGACAACGTCACCGCCTTGGTCATATGCGGAGGTGGACGACTCAACGCTCATCTGCTGCAACGCATTGAAGCTAATATCATCGCGCGGGGACACACAAACTGCGAGGTTCATAAGTCAGAGCACTGGCAGGTGGATGGCGATGCGCTCGAAGCGGCGGCCTTCGCTTGGCTTGCCTATCGCCGGATCCACCATCTGCCCGGCAACTTAAGCGCTGCCACCGGAGCCAGCGGCAGTCGTATCCTAGGCGCAATCTACCCGGTTTAAGTTCCTATAGAGTTACCAACGGTGCACGGGGACAAGCGCATCTACCATTCAAAGACAATCTAACAAAGACGATCTAACAAAGAAGGTTTAACCACCTACGTTGTCGGTCCGCTAGGGCGCATGGCAAACACGCGCTGCCTCGAGCGCACTAGACATGCAGACCATGGCGGTTGGCGGCAGACAACTGGCCAAAGGAAAAAGAAGCTAGAGGGAAAAGGAGCTACCGCATCCGCAGGTTGCAGCGGAATTGGGATTCATGACCGTGAACTGGGCACCGGCCAAGTCTTCCACGTAATCCACGTCAGCACCCACCAGATAGGGATAGCTCATGGCATCCACCAGCATGCGCACCCCATTTTTTTCGATGACCGCATCGTCGTCAGCCTGTGCGTCGTCAAAAGTAAATCCGTATGAAAACCCGTTGCATCCGCCACCGGTAATAAACACCCTTAAACACAATGAGGTGTCACCTTCTTCCTCAATGAGGCGCTGCACCTTTAGCGCTGCTTTGTCCGACAATTCAATCTCTGCCTGCATCTGCTTCTCTAACCCCGAGTAACTTGCTCATCAGCGACGTTGTTGATTGGAGTTGGTTCCTCAGCATTTTCGTCTGGGTTCTCCTCCGGCACGGTATGAATCAGGCGACCTTGAACTGAAGCGCCCATGTGCATTTTCAGCACCCGATAATGCAAATCCCCATGAATAACTGCACCGTCAGCAACCTCAAGTGCGTCTAGAGACTGCACGTTGCCATCAACACGGCCATGGATCAGCACGATTGGCGCACGGATATCGCCTATGACTTTGCCTGACGGGCTGATGGTTACGCCGGCGCCGG
Source organism: Gammaproteobacteria bacterium (assembly GCA_038139355.1). Taxonomy (GTDB): domain Bacteria; phylum Pseudomonadota; class Gammaproteobacteria; order Pseudomonadales; family Azotimanducaceae; genus UBA4421. The sequence continues at coordinate 23,584 of JAYOSS010000014.1, read as the reverse complement.
GCTCCTCAGCCGTTATCGTTCCTTTGAGCACGCCATTAACGATCAATTGGCTGGAAAAACTGACGTCGCCGGATAATTCTGCGTCAGCGGCAATCAGCGTCACTTCTTTCTTTTTTCCCATATGCTGCAACGATTTGGTCAGGTCCATACAATGTAGGCTCTTTAATGGTTGGGCCGCTGATTCTTACATCAAGGCGTCGGCCAAGCGAACTCAGACTGAACCACCACCTCTTTTTTTCCTCGAACTGTTACCTCTACCGCTTTCGGCAAGAAACCCTCTGGCAGCACGATGCGCTGGGCCAAAGTTTGGAAATACCGAAAACGATAATCCAACGACGCATCTTCTGTCGCCAGCTCTTTCTGCGCCAAACGCTCTACCTCACCATTCAGGGAACCAATCACCGTTAACGCCACGTTCCCACTGACCACTGCGTGGCGCTCCGCCACTTGAATCAGCGTGAGCTGAACATTCCACTGTGATCCTTCGACCCAGTCGACGCCAAATTGTTCGATTTGAATGCCCTCGGGTAACTCGCCGGGAGACATGATCTTGCGGAAGAACCCCAGCTCAATCTCCAATTCAGCGTTGGTCTTATGCAGCTCAGTCAACTCATCTCGCAACGCTACCGAGGTAGCTCTCTGGGTTTCGATGACCAACTCGCTGTCGGTCACCCGACCACGTAAATCGACGTTTTCGGTGCCAAGCTGTTGCACCTGCTCAAGCAAAGATCGGTTTTCAATAATTTGATCCTGGGCAGATGCCAGACCCCAAAACGCACCGATACCTGCGGCCAGCGCCACAATCAATATGACGCCAACCCACGTTGCCCATCTTCGCCAGCTAGGTTGCTCGATAATGACTCGATAGCGCACGCACTTTCCCTGGATCTGTATTTCATTTGGAAGCGAAAGATCAGCTCTATCGCGGTTGCGAGTGTAGCAGCTACAACGGTGAAGCGGTGTCTGGTTCAACTGTCACCGGAGCTGCCTAAGCAGCAAACGTCGTAGTTCTTTCAAACCCGCCGGGCAGCTTTTCCGGGCTTCAGCGGCTACACTTGCCGACTTCTTACACAACTGGATCAGCCGGCAAATGTACCTTTGGCTTAAAGCCTTCCACATCATCAGCGTTATTACTTGGTTTGCGGGCATTTTTTATCTGCCCCGGCTATTTGTCTATCACACCACAGTAGAAGACGAGATCAGTAACGCCCGCTTTAAAGTGATGGAGGACAAACTGTATCGCCTGATCATGACTCCATCCATGCTGGTAACCGCTGCGCTAGGCCTGTGGATGTTAGCCATGAGCTGGCCAGGCCTGTCTTTAACCGGCTGGATTTGGATCAAGCTGGCACTGGTCGCGCTGCTGATCGGTTATCATCTGAACTGCGGCCGAATTGTGCGTCAGTTCGCCGAAGATCGTCAGGATCACAGTGAACGCTACTTTCGTATTTACAACGAAATTCCTGTGCTTATTCTGCTGCCGGTTGTCATTCTGGCAATCCTCAAACCGTTCTAAAGCCAATGGCTAATCCCATGGTCGATCGCTAACAAAACCCCGAATAAAGAGTCACTATGCAAAGAGATCACTCCTCCGCTTTGATGCAAAGAGCCCTGAAAACCATTCCCGGAGGCGTCAATTCGCCGGTACGCGCCTTCAAGGGTGTAGGCGGTGACCCGATATTTTTTTCCGATGCGCAGGGTGCCTACCTATACGACGTCGATGGCAACAAATTTATCGACTATATCGGCTCTTGGGGGCCCATGATTTTGGGCCACAACTTTGCACCTACGGTGCAGGCCGTCACCGAGCAAGCCCAGCGAGCCCTGAGCTTCGGCGCACCCACTGAACTGGAGATTTTGCTCGCCGAAAAGATCACCAGCGTCGTTCCCAGCATGGAGCAAGTGCGCATGGTCAATTCCGGTACAGAAGCGACTATGTCGGCCATCAGGCTGGCCCGCGGCTTTACCGGCCGCGACATGATCGTCAAGTTTTCCGGCTGTTATCACGGCCACTCAGACTCCTTACTCGTGAAAGCCGGCAGTGGCGTCCTGACTTTGGGACTGCCCAATTCGCCGGGCGTGCCGGAATCCTTGGCCAAGCACACGCTTACTGCACCGTTCAATGATGTTGCAGCCATCGAACAACTGATGAGCACCTATGGTGACCAGGTGGCCTGCATTATCGTGGAGCCAATCGCTGGCAATATGGGATGCATACCGCCGCTACCAGGTTATTTGCAGGCCCTCCAAGAGCAATGCCAGCGCCACGGCGCGGTGCTGATCTTTGATGAAGTGATGACGGGCTTTCGAGTGGCCCCCGGCGGCGCTCAAGAGCTCTACGGTGTGCGCCCAGACCTGACCACTCTGGGCAAGATCGTGGGCGGTGGCTTGCCCGTTGGAGCCTTTGGCGGGCGCGCCGACATCATGGCCTGCATAGCGCCTGCAGGGCCGGTCTACCAAGCGGGCACCTTATCCGGCAACCCCTTAGCCATGGCGGCCGGCCTCGCCACCCTGAACCATCTCACCGCAGATGTGTACGCGGGCCTTAGCCAGGCCACCGAGAAGTTGGTGCACGGCGTATTGGCACTGGCTGAGAAGCACGGTGTGCCGCTGTGCGAAAACCACGTCTGTGGCATGTTCAGTTTCTTTTTCGGTCAAGACCAAGTCATTAACTACGACCAGGTCGCCAGTTCCAAGGTCGAGCAGTTCAATGCGTTTTTTCACGCCATGCTGGAACAAGGAATCTACCTAGCACCATCGGCCTTCGAGGCAGGGTTTTTATCTTCCCAGCATGGCGACACGGAAGTAAACCAAACCCTGGAGGCGGCGGATGCCGCTTTTGCGGCCGTAGCCGCGCACTAAGGACACCCCGACCGTCTGCATTTTTATGCGTTCAGTAAGATTCAATGAGGAAACCACATGATTGATCTCTATGGCTTGGGTAACGCCCTGGTTGATACCGAAGTAGAAGTCGAGGACGAGTTCCTGACAGGGCAGCACCTGATCAAGGGGCAGATGACCTTAGTGGACACCGAGCGTATGACCGCGCTAACGGATCAATTGAAGCACCTAACCATGCGTAAAGCTGGCGGCGGTTCGGCAGCGAATACCATTTATGCGGCCCAGGCCCTGGGGCTATCCACCCACTACGCTTGTCGCTTAGCTGATGATGATAATGGTCGTCACTTTCACAGTGAGATGAACGCGGCAGGCATTGTCACCCGCGCGCCTTCCGAGCCTGCACAAAATGGCCGACGATCAGGCCAATGCTTGGTGATGATCACACCAGACGGTCAGCGCACCATGTGCACTGACCTTGGTGTTTCAGCGGATCTGGAAATAAACCAAGTGGACGCCGAAGCTTTGAAGTCGGCGCGAGGCCTTTACATTGAGGGGTACCTAGCGGCATCTCCCCTGAGCACTCAGGCAGCCGCCACCTGCTGCCAAATCGCCTCTGAAACCCAAACCAAAATCGCGCTGACCTTGTCAGATGTTTCTATGATTTCGTTTTTCCGCGACAGCCTCGTCAGCATGCTGGGCAACGGCATTCAGACATTGTTCTGCAATGCCGAAGAGGCCCTGGCGTGGGCAAACACAGACCGGCTGGATATTGCGGCCAAGGAGTTGGCGGACCTGGCCCAAGAGCTATACATCACCCTTGGCGAACAGGGCGCGAGAGTGATTACTCGCCATGGATCCCAAGACGTTGCCGGCGAGCCGCTAAAACCGTTGGACACTAATGGCGCTGGAGACATGTTTTCTGGCGCATGCCTGGCTGCGAGATTTCAGGGCGCTGACCCCATGGATGCAGCGCGATTTGCGAACAAGGCAGCGGCCAAAGTCATCGCTCAATTTGGCCCACGCCTGCACAGCGTCGAGGCTTACCAAGCGCTGAAAAGCTAACCGCAAACACCGAAACCGTCCGCCTCGCTGCTTCACCCTTCGTCGATGAGCGCAGGTAAATTAGGTCAGGGTAAAACGGATCTGCCGGCGCATCGACATATCTGCTAGGTCCGTCTCGCAAGCAAAAGCATAAACCTCCACACCGGCAGCGACGGCATCCGCCAATCCCGCGGCATAGGCGGGATCGATGTCTGTGGCGGGGGATACCGATTTAATGCCGCAATGTTGGGCACAAAAAATCAGTACCCCTCGATGCCCAAGACCGACCATACGCTGAAGCGCGTGGACATGCTTAAGAGCGCGTTCGCTGACCGCATCCGGAAAGGCTCCACGGCCATTTGCACTCAGCAGAGTTACGCTTTTTACTTCGACATACGCCTGTTGCTGACCCGCTTTTCCCAGAAGGAAGTCGAAGCGGCCGCCCCCATCTGGGATTTTTGCCTCTGCTTTGATGTCAGTAAATTCAGCCAGTGGCTCCACCCAACCCTGACTTAGGGCCTCACCCACCAAGGTATTGGCCCGACCCGTATTCACACTCACCAGACCCTGATTGGTTTCAACAAATTCCAGGGTGCAGGGATATTTACGTTTGGGGTTATCTGAACGGGAATAAAAGACCGGGCTATCGGGTTCAACACAGCCGGTCATGGCGCCGGTATTGGGGCAGTGCACGGTTATGGTATGCCCAGAGGATGTCACCACGTCGGCCAAAAACCGTTTGTACCGGCGCACCAGCTTGCCGCTTTCCAGCTCTGGCAGCTTCATTGTCCAATACCCCAGGCCTGCAGCGCTTGCGCAATACGTTCCAGTCCCAAACTAATGCGCTGCTCACTGGTTGTGTAGGCAAACCGCACGTATTGGTCTGCATGGTGCTGTCCGAAATCTGCACCTGGCGTAACAGCCACCTGAAATTCCTCAATCAGACGCCAGCAAAATTCGGCACTTTTCATGCCGGTATGACTGATATCTACGTAGAGATAAAAAGCACCATCTGGTGCCACCGGTATGCTGAAGCCAAGATCCTGAAGCCCTCGGCTCAACTGCTGGGCCCGCTCGCTGAAGATCAATCGACGCTGCCGATGAATAGCCATCGCTTCATCATCAAAAGCTGCAAGCGCTCCATATTGGGCCGGTGCATTGGGAGAAATGAACAGGTTCTGAGCCAGCTTGGTCATGGCGTCCACTGCCCCATCAGGCACCACTACCCAGCCCAACCGCCATCCGGTCATACCAAAGAACTTCGAAAAACTGTTTAGAACAAACAAGTCCTCCGTAATCGCCAAACCAGTCGAGTACTCCACGTTACCGTGGTCAAGCCCCTGATATATCTCGTCCAGAATGATCGAGCCCTGTTGGCTTCTGGCACAGCCAGCCATGGCAGCCAAATCCTGCCCCCCAAGCATGGTGCCGGTGGGATTCCCCGGAGACGCCAAAAGTGCCGCACGCGTCCGCTCGCCCCACGCGGCCTGGAAATCTTTCACCGTAGGCTGAAAACGGTGTGCTGCCGAAACGTTGATCGGCTTTGGCCGCGCCCCTACCAGTCGGGCAAATACCTCGTTGCAGGGATAACCCGGATCTGTGATCAACAGTTCATCGCCAGGGTTTAAGAGCAATGCGGTTAACAACGTCAACCCGCCGCTGGCACCGCTGGTGACCAGAATACGCTCTGCTGGTACGGTCACATGCATGGAGCGGTAGTAGTCACTGATTCGCTGACGCAGCGCCAAAACGCCTTGGGCCGACGTGTACTTGGTGCGCCCCTGGGCAATGGCTTGTTGAGCGGCTTGGGCGATGGGCTCTGCGGTTTGGAAGTCTGGCTCGCCCACCTCGAAGTGAACTACAGACTTTCCTTGCTCTTCGAATTCACTGGCTCGCTGCAACAACTGCATAACAACGAATGGCGAGATCTCATCGGTGCGCTCAGCAAACATAGAAAGTTGTCCTTTAAATCCGTGTATTGGCCGCAGCTCGCATCTTAGTGAGTGTGCACCAGCCAAGCTTTTAAGACATTCACAAAAACTCGATACCCAAGGTGTAGTTTTCCGCAACCGCATCTGGTAGATTTCGCGCCCTTCTGATTTTGGGGCCTTTAACCCACACACTATAGGACTGATTATGGCCGCTAACCCAAAAGCAAAAACTGCCAAAAAGACTGCGGCGACACCGCGTCGCAAAGCCGCCGCAAAAGACTCTCAGTTTCGAAATTTTACGCCCTACAAGCCCAAGCGCGGCGAAGCCTACATGAGCGAGGGGCAGATCGAACATTTGCGTTCTATTTTGACGTTGTGGCGTATCGATCTGATGGAAGAAGTGGACCGAACGGTTAACCACATGCAAGACGACGCAGCAAACTTCCCAGATCCTGCAGATCGCGCGACTCAGGAAGAAGAGTTCAGCATTGAACTGCGCACCCGTGACCGCGAACGCAAGCTGATCAAAAAGATCGACAAGACTATCGACCTGCTAGAAAGCGATGACTTCGGTTACTGCGAGACCTGCGGTATCGAAATTGGCCTACGCCGATTAGAAGCGCGGCCTACCGCCACCCAATGCGTGGATTGCAAGGCTTTGGACGAGATCAAAGAAAAGCAGATGCACGGCTAAATCAAACCAGTGGGCTCTGCCCCTGGTCTGACATTGGCCCGACATTGGTCTGACATCCCTTGAACTCTTCAAACTCAGCGGACCGGTCTCTTGCGGGCAGGTTCGCGCCCTCTCCTACCGGCCCACTGCATATGGGCAGCCTGATCACCGCCTTGGCCAGCTACTGCGATATCAAGCAACGTGGCGGCCAGTGGTATGTGCGCATCGACGATATCGACCCGTTACGCTATGACCCCGCCGCGCTGGAGGCCATTCTTAGCAGCTTGAGCGTGCACGGGATGCACGGCGACGGTCCCGTGCGCTACCAAAGCCAGCGTTTGCCTCGCTATATCGAAGCCAAAGACCAACTGTCTCGGATGAGCTACTACTGCAACTGTTCGCGCAGCAAGCTAAAAACCGCCACAGTCTATCCGGGATTTTGCCGACACAAGCATCAATACGCCGACGATCACGCGGTACGACTGAGCGTAGACCACCGCCCTCGTTCCTTTATCGACGCGATTCAAGGCTCTAGGCGCTATATCCCGGCGGAGCAATTCGGAGACTTTGTGATTTGGCGTCGAGATGACCTTGTGACCTATCACCTAGCCACCGCAGTCGATGATGCAGAACATTACAGCCACGTGCTGCGAGGGTTCGATTTATACCAACAGACACCACCGCAACTGGTACTAATGGAGGCCCTTGGGCTCACGAGCCCTGACTATGCGCACATTCCGGTATTGACCTACGCCGACGGTACCAAACTCTCTAAACAGACCCATGCACCTGCGCTGAATAACGCAACCCCGCAAGCCAACTTGAAAAAGGCATTTGCGTTTTTAGGTCAGACACCTCCTAACGAAGACTTCACCGTCAGTCAGTGGTTGAGCTGGGGAGTGCAAAACTGGCGCCTAGATGCGGTCCCGTTGACACTCAAGCCCTTTGACCTCGGCCAACCTCCTAACTAATCGCTAACGAACTCCTGTCTAACACCACAGATCCTGACGCCCCACTGATTCACAAAGCCCTATTTTAACGCAGCCGTTGCCAGCGCTTTTTTGCTAACATCCCGCCATGACTGATATTTTGTTCATAGATGATGACGAAGCCCGACGCGTGCAACTTGGCGCTGCCCTGCGGAAACAAGGCTTCAACGTCAGTGAACATCCCGCACTAGACCCTGATATCACTTCTTCCTGGGACGCCATCGTCACAATCGAGTCCCAGGTCAGCCCAGAAATTTCTGGCCTATATGCGAAGGTGCCGGTCATTTTGCTATCGGATCAGCCCACCATCAAAGCCTCAGTAGCCGCACTACAAGCCGGGGCCAAGGATTATTTATCGCTGCCCGTATCCACCGGTGATTTGATGGCGGCCATTGAGCGAGCCACGGCCTACAGCGTAAGAAAGCCCATAACGATCAGCGAGCCAGTCGAAATGCTGGGTTCTTCTGAAGTGATGAATAATCTGCGCAAACGCATCGCCAAAGTTGGCCCAACAGATTCATCGGTGCTGATTCTAGGGCAATCCGGGACCGGCAAAGAGTTGGTAGCCAAAGGTATCCACGCCGCTAGCAATCGCTCACACGCGCCACTGATCACCCTGAACTGCGCTACGGTGCCAGCCAATCTCATTGAATCCGAATTGTTTGGTTTAGCGGCCTACGAAAACCGCCCCCAAGAGAGCATTGGCTTGGTTGAAGCCGCTTCTGGGGGTACGTTGTTTTTGGATGAAATCGCCGAGCTGCCACCCAGTGCCCAGGCGCGATTACTGCAGGTGGTGCAGGGCGAAAATCGCAAAGTGGGTCAAGCTCAGGCATTGCCCGTAGACGTGCGGATCATCGCCGCCACGCACAAAGATCTTCAAGCCCTTACCGAGGCTGGCGAATTTCGTTCTGACCTGTTCTACCGGCTCAATGTTCTGTGTTTTGAACTGTCGCCACTGCGCGGCAGACATAAGGACATACTCGATATTGCCGAGCAGCTACTGGCAGAAACCTGTCGTCGGCTGAACAAACCCGGACTGGTTTTGGGCGACCCGGCCAAGGATGCCATGCTGGCCTATCACTGGCCTGGCAACGTCCGAGAATTGAGCAACGCTATCGAGCGGGCAGTCATTTTGGCCGATGACGGAGCCGTGATAACCCAATCCCTGTTGGCTATCGAACCGTCTATCGAGAAAGAACCGAACCAACGCGAGGAACCTGACGCCAGCCAAACGTCTCTGGAGGACTACTTTGTGCGCTTTGTGCAGGAGAACGAAGAATTGCTGACAGAAACGGAACTGGCGGCCAAGCTCGGCATCAGCCGCAAAAGTTTGTGGGAGCGGCGACAGCGCTTAAACATACCGCGCAAAAAGACCCAACAGCGCGGGCCTCGAGGTAACTCTTGAAACAAATCCTCGATCTCTTCAAGCGTAAACGTGCTGAACCTCCCAAACCTGTACGCATCACCAATCACCAACTTGGGCCTCGGGTACTTGACCCCAACGCACTGAAAGTCATCAAAACCCTCAACGCCAATGGCTACCAAGGCTACTTGGTTGGTGGATGCGTTCGTGATGCGCTGTGCGGGGTAAAGCCCAAAGACTTCGACGTGGCGACAGATGCACCCCTGGAAGCGGTGAGCAAGTTGTTTCGTCGTTCACGCATCGTGGGCCGAAGATTTCCCATCGTACACGTACGTTTTGGACGCGATCTGATCGAAGTTTCAACCTTTCGCCGCTCTATTTCAGACAAGGTGCTGCAAGACGACAAAGGCATGATCTTGCGGGACAGCGCCTTTGGCACACTGCAAGAAGACGCCTTTCGACGAGACTTCACCGCCAATGCCCTTTATTACGACCCATCCAACAATGAGATCATCGATTTTGTTGGCGGTGTCGCGGACATCGAAGCGAAAAAACTGCGCTTTATTGGCGAGACCCCAACACGTCTGGCTGAGGACCCGGTCAGAATCTTGCGGGCCATTCGCTTCGCCGCGAAACTGGATTTCGATATCGACCCAGAGATTCTCAAACTGACCAAACAAACCGCCGGGCGACTGGAGTCCATACCACCGGCCAGATTGTTTGATGAGTTTCTAAAGATGTTCTTAAGCGGTTACGCCGAAACCGTGTGGCGCCAAATCCACACAACGCCACTGGCCACCGCTTTGTTCCCCACCTGCAACCCGGCTAGCCCCCTTGTCATGGCAGCCATGCGCAATACCGATGACCGCATTCGCGATGGTGCATCCATTACTCCAGGTTTTTTGGTGGCGGTGTTACTTTGGGAGGATTTTCAAGCCCGTAACAAAGAAGACACCAATGACGAGGACCCCGCTTTTACTGCGCTGAAAGAACAGCAAAGCACCGTGGCTATTCCGCGTCGCTTTGGCACATTTGCTCGCGAGGTATGGTTGATTCAAGAGCGTTTAATTAGCCGCAATGTGCGCTCAGTGGAGCGTCTGGTCAGCCACAAGCGCTTTCGCGCCGGTTACGATTTTCTCTGTCTGCGAGCCGAATCTGACGATTCGATTCAGGCTATCGCCCAGTGGTGGAGTGATTTTCAAGATAAAGACGAAGCCGGACGGAAACTGCTAGTGGATGAGTTGCCACGCGCGCCACGCAAGCGCCGACGCAGCCGCAAAAAAAGCAAACCCGGCACATTGTCTTCATCACCAACCAACGCCAGTTGAACCCACGGAGGCTCTTGTTCATCATGAGGCTCCAGCGTCCCACGTCGCCATAGGTCATAAAAAATCGTGTCCACCGTGCAAGCAACCCTACCTGAACCTGAGCATCAGGCCGAATTGATCGAAAGCAGCCAAGTGCTTAGCCGCATTGATGCCGCCAAACTGGCGAACGAACTGCCACGCTACATTGCCATTGAGGGCCCGGTGGGCGTGGGTAAAACCACCCTAGCAAGAAAACTGTCTGAGCTGCTGAACTACCCACTGATGCTGGAGCCGGTGACTGAAAACCCATTTTTGGATCGGTTTTACACCGAAGGCGCCAGCCAAGCTTTGCCAACCCAACTCTTTTTTCTCCTGCATCGCGCCAAACAAGTGCAGCAGATGCCGGGCAATGACCTGTTCGATCAGACCCTGGTAGCGGACTTCATGATCGAAAAAGACGACTTATTTGCACGTTTAACGCTGGATCGCCAAGAAATGGAACTGTACCAGCAAATTCATAACAGTCTGGACATCAATCCGCCTAAACCCGATCTGGTGGTGTATCTGCAGGCCCCGGCGAGAGTACTGCAACAACGAGTGTTGCGTCGCGGCCTCGACTTCGAGCGAGGCATCGACCTGAGTTATCTGGATGCCTTGGCCGATAGCTACGCTGAGTTTTTTCACTACTACAGTGACGCGCCGGTGCTAATCGTCAATGCCGCGGAAATCGATTTCGCCAACAACCCGGCCCACTTCAATGCTCTACTGGAGCAGATGCTAGACATGGAAGGCACTCGACAGTTTTTTAATCCCAACCCGACACTGCTGTAAGCCGTGGCATTCGATGGCAAGCCTCCGCATTGGCAACAGTTAACCGCTTCTGCTGAGCGCATCGCGCAAACATCCAGCCTTGGGCTACTGGATGATGAGGCGCGCAACGCAGCGCTTCGACTGTCTCTAGCCGGATGCCACTTTGATTTCTCTCGACAACGCGTCGATCAGCAAATTCTTGACGAATTGCTCATTGCCGCCCATTCAGCCGCCGTATTCGACCAGCGCGACGCCATGCTTAGAGGCGCCCCCATCAATCGTTCGGAGGATCGCGCGGTACTGCACACTGCCCTGCGCGATGGAGCCCCAAACGCCCCCAAAGCAATTAAAGCGCAGGTTGAACAAACCAAGGTGCGACTCTTTGACCTAGCCGATGCCCTGAGATCCGGACAACGCCGGGGTTTTTCTGGCAAGGTCATTCGAGACATCGTGCATATTGGTATCGGCGGCTCGCACCTAGGACCAGAGCTGGCTGTTACCGCTCTTACCAGCAACGTGAGTGACACCGTCGCGCCAAACATCCATTTTGTTGCCAACATTGATGCTCAGGACATCACCAAGGCACTGCAAGGTCTTAACCCGGAAACCACAGTCTTTATCGTGGTCTCAAAATCCTTTGGCACCCTAGAGACCCAACTCAATGCCAATACTGCTCGCAGCTGGTTTTTAGAACGCACCGGAGACGCTACTGCTATTCAGTCGCATTTTATTGGGGTCACCGCCAATATTGCCGCGGCCAAAGCGTTTGGGCTGCAAGAAGACAACATTTACCCCATGTGGGATTGGGTCGGCGGACGCTTTTCCCTGTGGTCTGCGGTGGGACTGCCTATTCTGCTGCGACTAGGCCGCCAGGGCTTTGAGCAATTTTTGGCCGGCGCCAAGGCCGCAGACGAACACTTTGCCGACGCACCAGCCGCCCAGAACATCCCATTGCTGGCAGCGTTAATCGCCGTCTGGAACACCGCCAGCTTAGGCTGCGACAGCTTGGCGGTACTTTGCTATGACCAACGCTTGGCCTTGCTACCCGACTACTTGCAGCAGCTGGAAATGGAGAGCAATGGCAAATCCGTCAGCATCGACGGCAAACCGTTGAACTACCGCACCATGCAAATCCTTTGGGGCGGCTGCGGCACCAATGGCCAACACGCCTATCATCAACTGTTGCATCAAGGCACCAGCCGATTTGCAGCAGATATCGTCCTTGTAGCCCAAGACGATCTTGACCATCGCGAGCATCGGCAGTGGTTGGTAGCCAATGGTCTAGCCCAAGGTCAGGCCATGGCGCTAGGCGCCCAATCACAAACCCTCAGTGAGGCCCATAAGGCGGTGCCAGGAAAGCACCCCTCTACCACCATCGTGTTGGACACATTGGAGCCTAGGCAACTGGGATGCTTACTCGCCGTCTATGAGCACAAGGTGTTTTGTCAGGGCGTTTTGTGGAATATAAACTCCTTCGACCAGTGGGGGGTGGAACTCGGCAAACAGCTAGCGACACCGATTTTTACGCAGTTAGGCGAAGGCGATGCATCGGCACAAGATCCTGCGACGCGTCACCTGATTGATCTATACCGGTCCGCAGACAACCCCTCATCCTAACGAATCGAATGCACTGAACAGGAGGTTTTCTGTGAGCGAATTGTACCCTGTGCCTGAGAGCATGAAGGCTCGGGCCCTAATGAACGAAAGCGCCTACCAAGAACTTTACCAACGCTCCATTGAAGATCCTGATGGTTTTTGGTCAGAACAAGCTGAGTCTTTTCTAAGCTGGGACAAGACTTGGCACACCGTCAGTGAAGCCGACCTGCCCAAGGGCAACGTGCGCTGGTTTGACGGTGCCCAACTCAACGTCAGCACCAACTGCATCGACAGACATTTGCCTGCCCGAGCCACCCAAACGGCAATCATCTGGGAAGGCGATGATCCTGCCGACGATCAGCACATCACTTATCAAGAGCTTTATGATCGGGTCTGCCAATTAGCCAATGGCCTGCGTGAGCGAGGCGTCAAGAAAGGTGATCGCGTCTGCATTTACATGCCCATGATTCCTGAAGCCGCATACGCGATGCTGGCCTGCGCCCGAATTGGAGCCATTCACAGCGTGGTTTTTGGCGGGTTTTCGCCCCAGTCTCTGAAAGATCGTATTCTTGATTCAGATTGCCAAACCGTCATCACCGCTGACGAGGGTGTGCGCGGCGGCAAGGCCATCCCCCTCAAAGCCAACACCGACGAAGCCCTAAACGACTGTCCTAACGTTCATACGGTCATCACGGTGAAACGCACTGGCGGCGATATTCAGTGGGTGGCAGGCCGCGATGTCTGGTACGACGAGTTGACCGACTCTCAAGCCACTCACGCAGAGCCTGAAATCATGGAATCCGAGGATCCACTGTTTATCCTCTACACCTCGGGCTCCACCGGCAAACCCAAGGGCGTTCAGCACAGCTCAGGTGGCTATCTGCTCCATGCAGCCATGACGCACAAATACGTCTTTGACTATCAGGACGGCGACATTTACTGGTGCACCGCGGATGTGGGCTGGATCACCGGCCACTCCTATATTGTTTATGGCCCACTGACCAACGGTGCGACCACGCTGATGTTCGAAGGCGTGCCCACCTATCCGGATGCTTCCCGATGCTGGCAGGTCATCGACAAACATCAGGTCAACGTGTTTTACACCGCCCCAACCGCCTTGCGCCAGCTGATGGCCCAGGGCGATGAATACGTTACCAGCAGCTCCCGATCATCCCTGCATCTGTTGGGCAGCGTTGGCGAACCCATCAACCCAGAAGCGTGGGAGTGGTACCACCGCGTTGTTGGCGAAAGCCGATGCCCCATCGTTGATACCTGGTGGCAAACCGAGACCGGCGGCATCATGATTACGCCGCTGCCGGGGGCAACCGCCTTAAAACCCGGCTCTGCCAGCAGACCATTTTTTGGTGTGCAGCCAGCGCTAATGGATCCTGATGGGAACATGATTCACGACCAAGCAGCGTCAGGAAACTTGGTCATCACGGCATCTTGGCCAGGACAAATCCGCTCCGTCTACGGCGACCATCAGCGAGTGATCGACACCTACTACTCAACCTACCCCGGATACTATTTCACCGGTGACGGAGCGCGTCGTGACGAGGACGGCTACTACTGGATTACCGGCCGAGTAGATGATGTGATGAACGTGTCTGGGCACCGCATCGGTACCGCAGAAGTGGAAAGCGCCTTGGTTCTGCACCCCAGCGTTGCCGAAGCCGCTGTCGTTGGCTTTCCCCACGATCTTAAGGGCGAGGGCATCTACGCCTATGTGACCTTGATGAGCGGCGACAATTCCGACCCGGATATCTTGCTGGATCAGCTCATTGCCCTAGTGCGTAAAGAAATCGGCCCCATCGCCAAACCGGATGTCATTCAATGGGCCCCAGGGTTACCAAAAACTCGATCCGGCAAAATCATGCGTCGCATTTTGCGCAAGATCGCTGCAAACGAGCTGGATAATTTAGGCGACACGTCAACCCTAGCAGACCCTTCTGTGGTGGATGACTTGATCGCACGCAGGGTGCAACCCCAGACCTAGCGCGCATAAAAAAGCCGGCTGACGCCGGCTTTTTTTCAGCTCAATGACTTGAGCAAAGTACTGACAGACTAGCCAGCTTCGTTCTGATCGCGATAGTTCTCCAACTCTTTGATGGAGAGCTTAATGCGGCCACGCTGATCAACATCCAGCACGACGACTTCGATGTCCTGGCCCTCGCTCAGGTAGTCTGAAACATTCTCAACTCGCTCTTCTGCGATTTGCGAAATGTGCAGCAGACCATCTTTGCCGGGCAAGATGGTGACGAAGGCGCCAAAGTCGACGATCCGCGCTACCGCCCCACGATAGATGCGACCCACCTCGGCTTCGGCAGTGATTTCCTGGATACGCATGACCGCGGCGTCTTTCGCTGATGCATCTTCGGCGTAAATCCGAACGCTGCCGTCATCATTGATATCCACCTCGGCACCGGTTTCTTCGACGATGGAACGAATGGTTGCACCACCCTTACCAATGATGTCGCGAATCTTGTCCGGGTGTACGTTAAGGGTCACCATCGCCGGAGCGTTAGCTGACAGTTCTTCACGGGAAGCACTGATGACCTTGTTCATTTCGCCCAAAATATGGATACGTGCTTCGTTGGCCTGGGCCAGCGCCGCTTCCATGATTTCTTCGGTAATGCCTTCGATCTTAATGTCCATTTGCAGTGCCGTAATACCTTTGTCGGTACCTGCCACTTTGAAGTCCATATCACCTAGATGATCTTCGTCACCCAGAATATCGGTGAGTACCGCGTAGCGATTGCCTTCCTTCACCAAGCCCATGGCAACACCGGCAACCGGTGCTTTTACCGGCACACCAGCATCCATCAGCGCCAACGAGGTGCCGCATACGCTAGCCATCGAGCTGGAACCATTGGATTCGGTAATTTCTGACACCACGCGAATGGTGTAAGGAAAATCATCGGCGTTTGGCAGTGCCGCAGAAACGCCGCGACGGGCCAGTTTGCCGTGGCCGATTTCTCGACGCTTGGGGCCGCTCATAAAGCCTGCCTCACCAACACTGTAGGGAGGGAAGTTGTAGTGCAGCATAAACGTATCTTTGTACGAACCTTCCAGGGCATCGATCAACGCTGCATCGCGCAATGTACCGAGGGTGGCCACCACGAGAGCCTGGGTTTCGCCACGGGTGAACAGGGCAGAACCGTGAGCCTTCGGCAAAACGCCTACTTCCACTTCGATGGGTCGAACCGTGCGCAAATTACGACCGTCGATACGAGGCTCACCATTGAGTACGCGCTGACGCACCAGGTCTTTTTCAACCCGACCAAAAGTATCGGACACATCATCGGCTGAATAATCAGAACCCTCTGCAGCAAGGGCCTCTACAGCCTTATTGCGCAACTCGCCCACAGCAGCTTGGCGCTGCATTTTGTCTGAGATGCGATAGGCTTCGCCCAAATCCGCCTTGATAGCCGCAGCAACAGCATTAGCCAGCGACTCATCCTTCTCTGGAGCCTGCCAATCCCACGCTTCCTTACCAGCGGTTTGCGCTAAATCTGCTACCGCAGCAATGATGGCCTGCATTTCCTGATGACCAAACAGAACTGCGCCCAGCATTTCGTCTTCGGTCATTTCGTTGGCTTCGGATTCCACCATCAAAACCGCAGATTCGGTACCGGCCACGGTCATGTTCAGCATAGACGTCTTCAGCACTTCGTAACCGGGATTCAGGATGTAGGCGCCATCGATGTAACCCACTCGCGCCGCACCTAACGGCCCGTTAAAAGGAATACCTGAAATAGCGAGAGCTGCCGAGGTACCGATCATGGCAGCGATATCCGGATCTTGATCCTTGTCCGTAGAAAGCACCGTACAAACCACCTGAACTTCGTTCATGAAGCCCTTAGGAAACAGCGGGCGGATGGGGCGGTCAATGAGCCGGCAGGTTAGGGTTTCTTTTTCGCTAGGACGTCCTTCACGGCGAAAAAAACCGCCCGGGATTTTGCCCGCAGCATAGGTTTTTTCTTGATAGTTCACCGTCAGCGGAAAAAAGTCCTGACCTGGACGGGGGCTTTTTGCGCCCACAACCGTGGTCAGCACCACGGTGTCGCCGATGGTTACTGTCACTGAGCCGGTAGCTTGCTTGGCTACCTTATTGGTCTCCATAACGACGGTTTGGTCGCCATATTGAAATTCTTTATAAATCGGGTTCAAGCTGATTCCTCCAAATGGATCTGCATTTCTTTCTTTCGTTTTCGTTTCGTGTCTTACCGTTCCAAACAAGATGTATTCCATCTTGCTCTTAGGCACTCGTGCCAGCCTGTCTTGTTAACCGGTTTGTAGCGCCTTTGGTCTGCTCATGAACGGATAGAGTGCGGGTGCACCGCCACTGACTGCAGCAGCGTTCATCCCGCATCTGCCTGCAAGAACCTGGCGACAGCGCCGCCAAGGCTCAGGCTCATCCACGAGATCTGTGTTTAACGACGCAAGCCCAATCGCTTGATCAAGTCGCTGTAACGCGCAACATCTTTTTTCTTAAGATAGTCCAGCAGCTTACGACGCTGGTTCACCATACGAATCAGCCCACGACGAGAGTGGTGGTCTTTATGGTGCTCTTTGAAGTGCCCTTGAAGGGTATTGATGTTGTGGGTAAGCAGGGCTACCTGCACTTCGGGAGATCCGGTATCGCCTTCCTCGAGTTGATACTCTTTTACGATCTCTGCTTTTGTTGCGGCTGTTAGAGCCATATTACTTTCTCCTAAATACGCTATTTACCATGGCATCGAAAACCGCGCGTATTGACAGTCACGATGCTTGTTTTGACGACGTTACGGGCTAGCAATCAGTCTCCTGGGTGCCACCCGACCGTCTGACAAAATCTCACCTCCGCCAAGGAAGCGATCTTCCTCGGCAGATTCAAAAATCTGTACCCAACCGTTGGCCGGGGCATTACCCACCTGTACCGGCTGGCCTTGCAAAATGTAGTAAGCGGTATTCGCTTCAAGGCTAACCACTGGCCAACCACAGACAGCGCTGGAGGCTGGGAGCAGACATTGATCTCTGTCGACCTCACTCATTTGCTCCAATTCAGCCAAGGTTACCGCCTGAGCTTCCAGATACGGCCCGGCCGACAAACGACGCAGGGCCGCCACATGGCCACCGCAACCAAGCGCGGCACCCAAGTCCTCTGCAATACTGCGAATGTACGTGCCCTTAGTGCAATGCACCTTAAGCTCCACCATCGAACCATCAAAGGCCACCAGTTCGTTACTGAATATGGTCACCTGCCGTACTGGACGCTCTACTTCGATCCCTTGCCGGGCAAGCTTGTACAGCGGTTGTCCGTTATGTTTCAGCGCAGAGTACATCGACGGCACCTGTTCGATGGTGCCACGAAATTGCTCCAGCGCTTGCTCCACAGCAGCTTCATCCAACCCGGCTGTGTCTGCCTCTTTGATGATTTCACCATCGGCGTCGCCAGTTTCTGTGGCGATACCGAGTTTGATGCTGGTCCAGTAACGTTTATC
>JAYOSS010000014.1:0-5540 GCA_038139355.1 Gammaproteobacteria bacterium | reverse complement strand
GCATCCAATAAGAACTGCGAGAACTTGGTAGCTTCGCCAAAACACAGGGGCAATACGCCGGTGGCCAAGGGATCTAAGCTCCCACAGTGACCGACCTTTTGCGCGTTGAACAAACGCTTTGCCTGCTGCACCACATCGTTGGACGAGATTCCTTTCGGCTTATCCACCACCAGCACCCCATCTATGGGTCTGCCTTTTCTGCGTCTTGCCACGTTTAGCCCTCGCTCTGCAAGTCCGCAGACTTCTCTTGCGCGTCATCGTCTTGGCGCGCTTGGTCCTGGGATATCGCCTGGCCAATGAGCTTCTCTAGACGAGGGCCCCGCTCAACCAGCTCATCATAATGAAAGCGTGGCTTGGGCGTTGTTCTCATGGTGTGCCGCTTCGCCAGCTCGGTGCGAAAAAAACCTGCCGCCTTGTTCAGCACGGTAATCAGTTCCTGTTGGGCCTCGGGGTTATCCGCCTGCAAGGACGATACGTATATTTCCGCATAGGACAGATCTTTGCTGACTTTGACGTCGTTGACGCTGACAAAGCTGCCCACCCGTGGATCGCGCATATCTCGCTGCAAGATGCGCGACACTTCATCGCGCATAAAGTCGGCAACTCTGAGATCTCTAGACATGGACTATAGACCTGCCGCTAAAGCGTGCGGGCAATTTCCTTGGTGTCGAACACTTCAATCAGGTCCCCTGGACGCACATCGTTGTAGTTACGCACGCCGATACCGCATTCAGTACCGTTGCGCACGTCGGCAACGTCATCCTTAAATCGCCGCAGTGATTCCAGTTCACCTTCGTAAATGACCACATTGTCTCGCAATACCCGGATGGGCTTGTTGCGATACACGGTGCCCTCGGTAACCATGCACCCAGCAATTTGGCCATAACGAGGAGAGCGGAATACGTCTCGGACCTCTGCAGTACCCAAAATTTCCTCGCGGATCTCTGGCGACAACATGCCCGAAAGCGCACTCTTCACATCGTCAATCAGTTCGTAAATAACGCTGTAGTAGCGCAGCTCAACGCCTTCGCGCTCTAAAAGTACCTTCGCAGTCTTATCCGCACGCACGTTAAAGCCAAACACCGTGGCCCCGTAGGTGGCTGCCATGGTGGCGTCGGATTCCGATATGCCGCCAACGCCTGAACCCAGCACCTGAACCGATACTTCTTCATTGCCCAGTTCAGACATGGCTTGAACAATAGCTTCCAAGCTGCCCCTCACATCGGTTTTAACCACCAACTTGAGTATGCGTTTTTCACCTTCGACCATGTTGGCGAACATGTTGTCCAGTTTCGCTGCTTGTTGGGTTGCCTGCAGACGTTCTTGCATCTTGTCTCGTCTGAACTCAGCCAAATCACGGGCTGATCGCTCATCTGACGCAACGGCAAAATCGTCACCGGCTCCCGGTGTGCCATTAAGTCCGAGCAATTCGACTGGCTGTGATGGCCCAGCTTCTTTCGCGTTGTTGCCGGTATCGTCCAGCATGGCACGCACGCGACCGTAGAATTCTCCAGCGATCACAATATCGCCTTGCTTGAGTCGGCCGTTCTGCACCAAAACCGTGGCAACCGGGCCGCGGCCGCGATCCAGTCGGGACTCTACAACCACACCCTGAGCAGGCGCTTCATTGATCGCTGTAAGCTCCAGCAATTCCGCTTGCAGAGAAATGGCTTCTAACAGCTCGTCCATGCCCGCCCCGGTCAGCGCTGAGACCTGCTTGAACTGCACATCACCGCCCCAAGCCTCTGGAACCAGATCTTTCGCTGCCAGCTCGTTAGTGACTCGGTCCGGGTCAGCCCCGTCCAGGTCCATCTTGTTGATGGCCACAATAACGGGCACTTCTGCTGCCTTGGCGTGCTGTATCGCTTCTTCGGTTTGCGGCATAACGCCGTCGTCGGCAGCCACCACCAGCACCACGATATCCGTCACTTTGGCGCCACGAGCCCGCATGGAGGTAAATGCCGCGTGGCCAGGGGTATCAATGAACGTAATCTGCCCATTACTCGTCGCTACGCTGTAGGCGCCAATATGCTGAGTAATGCCGCCGGCTTCGCCAGAGGTCACCCGAGCGTTACGAATGTAGTCCAGAAGCGAGGTTTTGCCATGGTCAACATGGCCCATCACCGTCACAACTGGGGCTCGAGGCGTGGCATCGCCTTCAATAACCAACGACGCTTCCAGCTTTTCTTCCAGCGCATCTTCGCTAACGAATTTAATCCGGTGGCCCATCTCTTCCACGACCAACGTAGCGGTGTCTTGGTCGATAGCTTGGTTGATGGTAGCCATAACACCCAAACCCATCAGCACCTTGATCACTTCACCGGCTTTCACTGCCATGCCCGCGGCCAGTTGCCCGACGGTGATGACTTCACCGACCTCAACTTCTCGAGAGATAAATTCTTCAGGCTTAAATTCGCCGCCTTGTTGATCCACTTGAAGCGCCACATCGCGCTGCGCCGGACGCCGACGATTGCGACGCTCGGACTTCAAACTCAGTTCTCGACGGCGGCCCTTGTCAGCGGCGGGTGCCGGGCGCTCGCGCCCTCTGGAGCGCTTGCCGCCGCGCTGCTCTGATTGCTCCTTGGCCTGCAGGTCTGCGGCTGAAACCGGCGCGGCCGATGCCTGCTTGGCTTTTTGTTCCGCCGCAGCGCGTTCTTGCTCCTGCTGTTTTGCTAGCTCTTCTTGCTTGAGACGCTCTTGCTCAGCCTTGCGCTCTGCTTCGGCTTTGCGCTCTATTTCCTCGGAGCGGGCGCGCTCTTCCGCTTCTTGGCGCGCTTTCTCCTCTTCCTGAATACGCTGAGCCTCTAGCTCGCTTTGACTGATGACCGGCTCTTGAGTCTCAGGTGGCTTTTCCGCTTCAACCTCGGAGCGTTTGACGTAGGTGCGCTTGCGACGAACTTCCACTGTAACGTTACGCCCAGCGCGTCCCTGACCAGACTTCAACGTGCCAGTACTCTTGCGCTTAAGAGTGATTTTTTCAGCGGGCTTGGGGGATTCACCATGGCTGCCCTTCAAATACGCGAGCAGGGTCTGTTTCTCTTGCTCGCTCACAGCTTCGTCTTCCGCCTTGTGCGCGAGCCCCGCCTGCTGCATTTGCTTGAGCAGACGGTCCACTGGGGCGCCTACGGTATCTGCAAGTTGTTTAACTGTTACTTCAGCCATCAATCACTCCTGCCAAAAAGAATTTCTCTTTTGGCCCTTCTTTATTTCGTCGTTCTATTTCACGTCTTTAGCCACTTTGCCATCGCTGGTTAAGCCGACTCAGATTCGGCTTCAGCGAACCAGGGTTCCCGCGCAATCATGATCAATTGTGCGGCTTCTTCCTCACTCATCTCAGGCTCGATATCCAGCAGTTCAGGTACTGACAGCTCGGCCAGATCCTCCATGCAAACAACCTCATTGGAGGCCAGCTTGAAGGCCAGCTCCCGACTCATGGTTCGCATTTCCAACAGATCATCCGCCGGGCGCGCATCGCCTAGGGCTTCTTCGCCGGCAATGGCCTTGGTCAACAACGCATCCTTGGCTCGGTTACGCAGCTCGATGACGATCTCTTCATCAAAGCCCTCGATGGCCAGTATTTCTTCCATGGGCACGTAGGCCACTTCTTCAAGAGTGGTAAAGCCTTCTTCTACCAACACCTCGGCAACGTCCTCGTCCACAGACAGGTACTCAATGAACTCGCTAACAAATTTGCTGGACTCTTCTTCCAGCTTTTGGGCGGCTTCTTCTTCGGTCATGATGTTCAGGGACCAACCACACAAATCACTGGCCAGACGCACGTTTTGACCGCCGCGGCCAATGGCCTGAGCCAAGTTTTCTTCCGTCACAGCGATATCCATGCTGTGGGTTTCTTCATCCAAGACGATGGACGCAACTTCTGCGGGCGCCATGGCGTTAATCGTCAACTGGGCCGGATTTTCGTCCCAAAGAACAATGTCGATTCGCTCCCCGGCCAACTCGCCGGAAACCGCTTGGACTCGAGATCCGCGCATACCCACACAGGCACCAACCGGGTCGATACGGCCGTCGTTGGTCTGCACCGCGATCTTGGCTCGAGAGCCGGGATCTCTGGCAGCACCTAAGATCTGGATCACATCTTCAGCGATCTCTGGCACTTCCACTTTGAACAGCTCGATGAGCATAGAAGGCACCGTGCGTGACAACACCAGTTGCGGACCCCGGTTGTCCGGGCGAATTTCCACCAGCATGGCGCGCAGCCGGTCGCCCACGCGAAATACCTCGCGGGGAATCAGGTGCTCTCGGGTAAGAATGCCTTCCGCGTTATTGCCCAAATCGATGATGACGCTATCGCGACCCAGCTTTTTCACCGTGCCGCCAATCAGCTCATTGATTCGGGACTGATACATTTCGACGATTTGCGCGCGCTCAGCCTCTCGTACTTTTTGCACGATGACTTGCTTAGCGGTTTGCGCTGCAATTCGCCCGAATTCCACAGACTCCACTTGCTCTTCTAGCACGTCACCAAGCTCGGCATCCGGCTTGATCTCCCGGGCTTCTGCAACGCTGTATTGAGCAGCCGGATTTGGCTCTTCCTCTTCGTCCAGGTTATCAAAGTCCACTACCGCCCAGGTGCGAAAGGTTTCGTATTCACCGGTACCGCGATCGATGGCAACGCGAAATTCCGCGTCTTCACCGTATTTTTTCTTCGTCGCCATAGCCAAGGCCGCTTCCATGGCACCAAAGATGATGTCTTGGGGAACGCCTTTTTCATGCGAAACGGACTCGATTACCGAGAGTATTTCTTTACTCATACGTCAATTCTTCCTAATCAAAAACCGGCACTACGCGTGCCTTTTGAACATTTTCCAACGGCAGCAAATATTCGTCGCTGTCCAACTGCAAAACGACGGAGTTATCTTCGATACCCGCCAACAGACCTACCATTTTTTTCCGGCCTTCAAAGGGATAGCTCAATCTAACGTCAAGCTTTTCACCCACATGGGCCTCGTATTGCTCCGGCTTAAACAACAGCCGATCCATGCCCGGCGACGATACTTCTAGCGTATAGGCCTCAGGCATAATCTCTTCAACATCTAACAAATCGCTTACGTGCCGACTTGCTTCTGCGCACAGGTCCACGCTGACGCCTTCCTCGCGTTCGATATAAATGCGCAACAAGCTGTACTTGCCCTGGCTCAAGTACTCCACGCCCCATACCTGCGCCTGTAGCGCTTCAATGGTTGGCGTAATCAGCTCTTCAATCTGTAGCTCTTTGTTATTCAAGCTTTTTATCAACCTCGCTGCCTGAGAATCGTTCCCAGACTCGCTTTCAATCCTGCTCCTGCGCTGGCATCTGCATTTCTGCCTTGGCGAAAAACGGACACAAAAAAAGGGCCTGAAGCCCAATAATCTGCGTGACTCTCCCGATCCCCGGGGATCGAGCGGGTTGAGACAGAAATATCGCCCGTTTCACGCAACCGAGCGATGGGCCTCGACCCAGGGCCAGTGTGAACGCACTGACCGACTTGTTGTGGTAGCGGGGGCAGGATTTGAACCCACGACCTTCGGGTTATGAGCCC
>JAYOSS010000013.1:17966-27290 GCA_038139355.1 Gammaproteobacteria bacterium | reverse complement strand
CGAGCTTCTCATGGCGCAAACCGAGCAGGTGCTCAACGCTCTGGCTTGGGATCCTGAGTACGCTAACAATTACCAAGTGCCGGTGTTGGTGCCGACCGCTCAAGGCCAGGGGTTTGCGCGGATCCCCAGTCAAAGTGATGAGGGTGAGGATAGCTGGCGTCTTTGGCGCTTCGTGGGAAACTCCGCCACCTTCGATCCGCCACAAGACCAACGGCAGATTCGCCTGGCAGCTCAAGCGTTTGGGTCTTTCCAGCGAACATTGTCCGCCATGCCCGTAGGTCAATTGGATCAGACCATTCCTGGATTTTTGCAGCTGGCGTCTTATTTGGAGCATTTCGACGGCGCCCTCGATGGCGCCAGCGCCCAAGAGCTGGATCAGGCGCAACCTTGGATTGATCTGGCGCAAAGCCATCGCCAGTGGCCTGAAGAGTTGAGCATTCCCAATGCCATGATTCATGGGGACTGCAAGATCAACAATGTGCTGTTTGATCGAAGTGGCAAGCGGGTACTGGCGCTGATCGATTTAGACAACAACATGCACGGGCATTGGGCATGGGATTTTGGCGATATGGTGCGCTCAATCGCCTTTAGCCGCGGCGGTTTTGATCCGGAAGACTATCGCGCCTGCGTGCAGGGTTTTGTCTCGGGTCGCCAACAGCGGCTTGATGCAGACGCGTTGGTGCAAAGTCCAGCGTATCTGGCCTATATGTTAGGCCTGCGGTTTTTGGCGGATCACTTGGTGGGTGATCGCTATTTTGCCGTGCCCCAACACGGCGATAACCTGGAACGTGCAAAGCAACAATTTGATCTGTTTGCTCAGTTCCAAGAGGCGGCAGGCAGCATGGCTGCTACCGCGACCGAGGTTTTGTCTTCTAGGTAACTAACGACATGATTAACGTGACGATACCGGCCATGACCAGTACGAATGCAGCGGTCAGTACGACGCCCACAATAATGAAGTGACTTGCCTTGCCCCTGGCAAAATCGCGCTCGCGCTTCTCTTTGGACTGAACTCCAATCATGGCGGCCAGGGCGCTGCCAAACATTTGGCCCAAGGTTAGGTTGTCGGTGTTGTCAGGCGCTTCTAGGGGTTGTGGTGTTGGCGCACTGTCGTCTGATGGCGTCGTGTTTTGTTCTGACATAGGAGCGCTCTGCAATCAAGGAAGTGATCGCAATGATAATTGACGAAGGCGAATAATGAAAAAGAGTTTTGAAAATTGGCGTAACAAAGTTGGTTTTTATTGGCTAAGAAAGTTGCTGCTGACGGTTTTGGTTGGTGGGTGTTTAAGCGCTTGTGTTATGCAAGGGCCTGACAATCGGCCCTTGCAGTTGCTCAGCGGCAGTGCACCGGTTTATTCCAGCGAGCTGCAAGATCGAGGTGTTCAAGGACAGGTGACGGTCCAATACGATGTCACTGCCCAGGGCGTAGTGACCAACGCGCGGGTGATTCGCAGTGATCCGGCGGGGGTGTTCGATCATGCTGCCCTGCAGGCGGTCACCAGTTGGGTGTTCCGACCGCAAATCCGCGACGGGCAAGCCCAAAAGGTCCGTGATATCACCAGTAATCTGACATTCCAAAAGCTCTGAGGGCCATACACCCCCAGTCTTTTCATTAGTAGAGGATTTTCGCATCAGCACGTCCAAGGAGTTTTGCTGTGACTAGACAGACCTCAGGAGGCTATAGCCTGCTGGCCTTGACCGCTGTTGGCCTGTTGAGCGCCTGGGTATTTGCCCCCTCGGCAGCGGACACCCAGTCAGAGCATATTGGGTTTATGTTGCGGGTCACGGCTAGAGCAGCTTTCGGTTTGTTGTTGCTGGCTTATATCGCGCGGCCCTTGCAGCAGCTCACGGGCAAAGCACGATTCCTGCTGGGGCACCGGCGCTATCTGGGGCTGGCTGCGGCGCTGGCTCATACCGTGCACTTTGCCTACGTCAGCGCATATCTGCTGACGTCTGGGGAACCTCTTTTTTGGCAAACCGTTGTGTTTGGCGGCATGGCCTTTGTTTTACTTTGGCTTATGGCCTTGACCAGCAACAACACCGCCCAGCGCCGCATGGGCCGATGGTGGCGACCACTGCATTTAACCGGCATGCACTATGCCTGGCTGATTTTTATGCAGACGTTTTTGGGCACCGCTGTGGGCACCGGATCACCCTGGGCTTGGATCATGGTGGCGCTGGGATCTGTGGCCTTGGCCCTGCGCCTGAGCGCTTGGATGGTTCAGCGATTCAAACGCACAGCATAGATTCCGGAAAATTCCCCAGCGCTTGAACCGTCCGCCAATAACACCTGACTGGTGAGCGCAAAGCGCCCCTTGCCCGTGGACTTGAGTTTTTCCATTTCGCTGGCGTGCTCGCCGAAGTGGCTTTGCACCCGAATGTTCTCAGCCACCGGCTTCGCATAATTAATCTGGCCGCTAGCGATGACGATGGATGCGTCCAGGTCGTTCAGTTTCAGCTGCAGGTGCATCATGCCCCAGCCAGTCAAAGCCTGAACTGCGTAAAGGCTGCCGGCAAAGGCAGTGCCGTGAACATTGACGTTGGGTTCCAGCGATGCCGAGGTTTCCAGCAATTCGCCATCAAAATGTTGGATCTGCATGGCCATGGCTTTAGAGAGCGGGATTTGCTGGTACCAGATTTGCTGCAATTCTTGGCAAAGCACTTTTTTGTCGAGTGTTTGGTCGGTCATGGTGTTGGAGATCCGTAAACTGATGTGGGGATGAATGATCAGTGTGAATAGGGTTGGCGTGGATGTCTACGAAGTCGTCTTGGAAAGCAGCGATGAGCGTTGCCATCAAGTAACCAAGAGCCAAGACGCCAAGTCTCGCTCCAATCGGTCCTCGACACTATGACCCTGCGCTATCCGGATTTTGTCACCAGCATGCGCCATCGCTTGGGCTTTGCCGCATTTAAGCGGCAGCGTGGGGGTGATAGTCAGGTGGCGGCTTTTTCGATAGCCTCAGGGAATCGGTTGGGAGAACATAGATGAATCGTATTTTGCACGCAGCCTCACGGCTGCTTTCAGCGGCTTTACTTTGCACCGCCATCACGGCCAAGGCGGATTCTTTGGACGATGCTATTGCAGCCCAAGTTGCAGCGGTCAGCGATGCGGTGGTGGCCTGGCGCCGAGACATACACGCAAATCCGGAGCTGTCTAACCGGGAATTTCGTACCTCTGCTTTGGTGGCAGAACATTTGCGCAGTTTGGGTATCGACGTACAGACCGGTGTGGCCCATACCGGCGTTGTTGGCGTGCTCAAAGGTGGCAAGCCCGGCCCTGCCATTGCGTTACGCGCAGATATGGATGGCCTGCCCGTAGTGGAAAAAACGGGCTTGCCCTACGCCTCTCAAGTACGGGGTGAATATCAGGGTAAGGACGTTGGGGTGATGCACGCCTGCGGTCACGACAACCATGTAGCCATCTTAATGGGCGCTGCCCAAGTGTTGGCGTCGGTTCGAGATCAGCTGCCTGGCACGGTTAAATTCATTTTTCAGCCCGCCGAAGAGGGACCACCTAAGGGCGAAGATGGCGGCGCAAAAATGATGATCGCCGAGGGCGCGCTGAAAAATCCCAGCGTTGACGCCATTGTGGGACTGCACATTTCTCAAGGGGATGAAGTGGGTCGTGCCAGCTATCGCCCGCTAGGATTTATGGCCAGTGCCCAGCGCTTTGATATCGAAATTCAAGGCAGACAAACCCACGGAGCACGGCCTTGGTCTGGCGTGGATCCCATTGTGGTTGGGGCGCAAATCGTCAACGGCCTGCAAACCATCGTCAGCCGTCAAATTGATATTACTCAGCATCCGGTGGTGGTGACGGTGGGTCAATTTGAAGGCGGTGTGCGCAACAACATCGTTCCCGAAACCGCCCGGCTCAGCGGCACCATTCGGACCTTTGATCCGGATGTTCGCGCTCAGGTACACGAAAAAATTGAGCGCATCGTCACCCAGGTGGCCCAATCTCAAGGTGCAACGGCCACGGTGGATATTGATCCCGGTGTGCCTGTGACCTACAACCATGCAGGTTTGACCGAGCAGTTGGCCCCCACTCTGCGAGCGGTATATGGCGATGCCCAGGTAAGTCAGCCGGTATTGATTACCGGCGCTGAGGATTTTTCATTTTTTCAGGAACAAGTGCCGGGGTTCTTCTTTTTTATCGGCGGGCGGCCAGCGGATCTGCCAGCAGACCAAGCTATCCCTAATCACTCGCCCTTCTTCTATGTGGATGAAGGAGCACTACCCTTAGGGGTTCACGCCATGTCGCGCTTAGCCGCTGACTATTTGCGCGAGGGCGCTAACTAGCGTCCTATTGAGGAGCGGCTACAGCCCCCAACATTCGCTGTCGTTGGCGAACAAAATAGGGCCGGCATAATTTTCTTCCATGGCGGCCCGACTCAAACTCTCTCTGCCTCGGGTGCGAGAATTCCGGTGCCCAAGAATCAACATCCGGGCATTGGCTTGCTGGGCTACGCGACCCAGCTGGGAGGGGCGGGCGTGAAGTTCACGTAGCGTGCCCCGGGAGTTCTCTGGAATCGCATGACTAACGACTAGGGCGTCCGCGTCCTTGGCAAAGGTAGCAACCAGATTTTTGGCATTGTTGAAATCGCCGGTAATGACGATGACTTGGCCATCAATTTCGATGCGCCAGGCTAACGACGGAATGTCCCCGGAATTCACCGGTATAGCGCTCATCTTGACGTGTTCTGTTTGGTAACGAGCCCAGCGCTTGGAGCCTTCCGCCGGCACATCCACGGCACGAATGCGATAACCCAGACTGGCTCGGGGTTTGATCGCGTTGGCTAAGTAGGGGTAGAGCCCCTGGGCACCAAACAGCCGCTGCATAAAATCCCGGGTCGACAAATGGTTTTCTCCATCGCCCGTGGGTCCCAGAACGCTCAGACGCATGGTGCGGGTATCGCTTTGGGCTGCGCTGATATAGGCAGGCAGGTCGCTGCTGTGTTCTGGACTCAGCTGGGTTAGGGCGATGGCTTCGATGGTTTCAAAGCTAGCACCGGATTTTTCGAACCCCAGCTGGGAGCCAGAACCCACGTCCACCAGCACTCGAGCATTGTTGTTATGCCAGATCAGATAGCTGGGCGAGGCTTGGCCATCGTTAAGCTCGCCGCTGCCAGCGCCAAGAATTTCAACCCAGACGCCTTCGTCGCCGCAATGCTTGCTGCTGGCCTGAATGGACCCCGCCCAAAGGCTCAGTAGGACTGCGACGATAAACGAAGTTTGGTTGGTCATGACTGTGCCTCAGGAGTGGTTGGGTTACTGGCGGGCTGCACTGGGATCTCATCGATTTCTGCCAGCAGTTGCGTGAACCCCGCTTCATCCGGCATGCGCCAGTCACCGCGGGGGGACAGGCTAACGCTGCCCACCTTGGGTCCTGGCGGTAGCGTCGTGCGCTTAAATTGCTGTGTCATAAAACGGCGAAAAAACTGTCCCAGCCAGTGCCGCACGGTCTCTGCCGGATATTTGGCGCTAAAGCTGGTGCAGGCCAAATGAAAAATTTTGGTTGGTGATGAGCCATGGCGCAGCCAGTGGTAAAGAAAGAAGTCGTGAAGCTCGTAGGGCCCCACCAGGTCTTCGGTGCGCTGGCTGATGTGATCGTCTTGGGGTGGAATCAGTTCGGGGCTGATGGGCGTATCCAATACGTCTTGCAACACGGCGGTGAGCTCGGGTTGGGCTCTGTGTTGGCTGTACCATCGCACCAAATACGCCATGAGGGTTTTCGGTATGCTGGCGTTGACGTTGTAGTTGGCCATTTGATCGGCATTGTAGGTCGCCCAGCCTAGTGCGAGCTCGCTTAGATCGCCGGTGCCTACAACAATCCCTTGCACCTTGTTCGCGTAGTTAAAGAGGATTTGTGTGCGCTCTCTGGCCTGAGCGTTTTCAAACACAACATCGTGTTCACCATCATGCTCTAGATCCGACAGGTGCTGCGCCACAGCGGCATTAATGTCCACTTCCTGCAGAGAAACGCCAGTGCTTTGTGCCAACTGATGGGCGTTGCGCAACGTGCCTTGGGTCGTGCCCGGTCCCGGCATTGTCAGCGCATGTAGGTTAGTGGGTGCGAGGGACAATTTGGCTAGGGCATCGTTAGCTACCAAAAACGCCAGGGTTGAATCCAAGCCTCCAGACAGGCCAATAACTAGGTTGTTGCAGTTCGCTGCCAGCATGCGGCGCGCCAGTCCAGTGGCCTGGATCTGTAAAATCTCCTGAGCCCGTGCGGCAAATTCCTGTTCGTCTTCGGGCACAAAGGGCTGGCGGGAAAACCCTCGAGTGAGCTGGGTTAAGGGGCGAGGCACAAAATCTACCGACACTTTGCGATAAGGACGCTGCCTAGGCATTTGCGCAAAGGTGCTGTTTAGCCCGCGGTCGTGGGCAATGCGCTGTAAATCTATGTCGCCAATCAGGGTTTGCTCGGAAAGCTCAAAGCGCGCGCTTTCGGCCAGCAACTGACCCGTTTCTGCGATCAGCCCGTGGCCGCCAAAAACCACGTCCTTGGTGGATTCCAACGCGCCTGCACTGGCATAGACATAGCCGCAAAAGTTGCTCGCACTGGTCATGGTTACCAGGCTGCGGCGATAGTCGGCTTTGCTGATCAGTTCGTTACTGGCAGACAAATTACACAGGATATCGGCTCCTGCCAGAGCTGCATGTGTGCCGGGGCTGATGGGGGCCCATAAATCCTCGCAGATTTCCGCGCCGATCAAGCAATCCCCCAGCCCGAATAGCTGGTCCACCCGGATATGAAAGGTGCCCAAGGTAGGGTCCACCACGGTTTCATTGATGTTGCTGCCCCCGACAAACCAGCGTTGTTCGTAGTACTCGCTGTAGTTCGGCAAGAAGGATTTAGGAATCATTCCCACAACCCTCCCAGCGCTAATGGCGACGGCACAGTTCAACAAGCGGCCATCGTCTAGCTTCCAGGGCGCGCCGACGAACATGAGCGGGAGCTTGCTATGACATAGCGCGTTGATTGCGCTTCGGGTTTGATTCAGCAGCGCATCGGAAAAAAACAAATCCTCAGCGGAGTAGCCGGTCAAGCAAAGTTCTGGGAATACCGCCAGGCTCACATTGGCCTGGGTCAGTGCTTCCGCCTGCTGCAGGATGGCCTGGCTATTGGCCAGGGGGTCACCAATGGTCAGGCTTGGGGTGGCCGCGGCAACCCGGATAAATCCGAGGTTCGCGAAATCCACGCCTGTAGGGTTAGAAGCTGACTGATTCATGGCCGCAGTTTAGCCTAAAAGCCGGGGCCCATGAGTTAGGTTTACGCTGCTTTGTCCAAGTCTGCTGGGCAAATTTGGCGTCGAAGACCGCTGGAAACCTCTGCTATATTCAAAGGCGTTATTGGGGATGACTGATTAATTGGAGGGAACACATGAATTTTGAATTTTCTGAAGAACAGGAATTGCTGCGTGAGCAGGCCCGGGGATTTTTGAGTGAGCATTGTCCTCCCACGGCGGTTCGAGCGGTGCTCAACGGCGATGCAGATCACGATCAGGCGCTGTGGCAAAAGATTGCAGAGATGGGCTGGACCGCTACCGTCATTCCTGAGGAATTTGGCGGCTTGGGCCTGTCCTATCTGGAGTTGGTGGTGATCGCAGAAGAATTGGGTAGAGCAGTTGCGCCGGTTCCTTTCAGTTCGTCTGTTTATTTGGCCACCGAGGCGTTGTTGGCCTGCGGGTCCACGGAACAAAAAGAAAAATGGTTGCCTTTGTTGGCATCCGGCGAAGCCATTGGCACCTTCGCCTTAGCCGAAGGAAACGGTCGCCCCAGCGTCAAGAGTCTGAATACGCGTATGGGAGCGAATGGATTGAACGGCCGCAAGATTCCTGTGGCTGACGGCAGGGCCGCGGATTTTGCCGTGGTCGTTGGGGCATCCGACAGCGGTGATGGCGCTAGCTGGTATTTGGTGGAGCTAGATCAAGCTGGCGTCAGCCGGGAAGCGGTTCGCACCTTGGACTTCACCCGTGGACACGCAGTCTTGGAATTTAAGGACGCCGACGCTCAATTGTTGGGCGGAGAAGGCGCCGGTTGGGCTGCCACAGATCGACTACTGGATCGCGCTGCGGTGTTGTTTGCCTGGGAGCAAGTGGGATTGGCAGATGCCGCCATGATTCAGGCCCGGGACTACGCCATGGGGCGATATGCCTTCGGCCGGGCCATCGCCTCCTATCAGGCGATCAAGCACAAGTTGGCTTCCATGTATGTCAAAAATACCTTGGCCCGCAGTAACTGTTACTACGGCGCCTGGGCGCTGAATACCGACAGCGCGGAATTGCCGCTGGCTGCAGCCACTGCCCGGGTCGGCGCCATTCAAGCTGCGGTATTTGCGGCGGAAGAAAATGTGCAAACCCACGGGGGCATGGGCTTCACCTGGGAATTCGACTGTCAGTTTTATTACCGTCGAGCCAAATTGCTGGGCGTGAATGTGGGCAGCGAGGGTTATTGGCAGGATCGCCTAATCACCGCTTATGAACAAAACAACGCGGCGTAGCCGACCCATCGCTTGAAGAGCTAAACAGAATTTTATTGAGGAAGAACTATGGACTTTAACGACACAGCAGAAGAAGCCGCGTTTCGTGCTGAAGCCGCAGCATGGCTGAAGGACAACGTGCCTACCCAAGAAGAGTTGGCTGGACTGGATGACATTGCCGCTGCCAAGCTTTGGCAGAAGCGTAAGTATGATGCCGGTTGGGCCTGCATCCGTTGGGAGAAGAAATACGGTGGGCGTGAAGCCACTGCTATTGAGCAGGTGATCTGGAATCAAGAAGAAGCGAAATACGACACGCCTGGGGGCGTGTTCGTGATTGGGCAGGGTATGGCGGCACCGACCTTGATGACCTGGGGTAAGCCCGAGCATCACGAGCGCTTTTTGCCGAAACTGGCCAGCGGCGAAGAGATCTGGTGTCAGTTGTTTTCTGAGCCTGCGGGCGGGTCTGATTTGGCCGCGCTGCGCACTAAGGCCGAGCGAGATGGCGATGATTGGGTCATCAACGGCCAGAAGATCTGGACCTCGGGAGCCCACTACTCTGACTACGGGATTTTGGTTGTCCGCACCGACCCCAATGTGCCCAAGCACAAAGGTTTGAGTTACTTCTTCCTCGACATGAAGTCGCCAGGCGTAGAGATCAAGCCCATCAAGCAGCTGACCGGAGGCGCGAACTTTAACGAGGTGTACTTCACCGATGTACGCATTCCGGACAGCCAGCGCCTGGGTGAAGTGGGTCAGGGTTGGCAGGTGGCTTTG
The DNA here is from genome assembly GCA_038139355.1 of Gammaproteobacteria bacterium. Taxonomy (GTDB): domain Bacteria; phylum Pseudomonadota; class Gammaproteobacteria; order Pseudomonadales; family Azotimanducaceae; genus UBA4421. Next base: position 18,031 of record JAYOSS010000013.1, on the reverse strand, counting down.
ACCACCTTGATGAACGAGCGCGCGGCCATTGGTGGCGGCGGTGCCGGGGTCAACGTCGATGTGGC
>JAYOSS010000013.1:9906-17956 GCA_038139355.1 Gammaproteobacteria bacterium | reverse complement strand
CGAGGTCATGATTGATGATAAGCCTGCCATCGAAGACAGCGCGGTGCGGGCCAAGTTAGCGGATTGGTACGTTCAGGAATCTGGACTGCGCTTTACCGGTTATCGCTCTATGACAGCGATGTCCCGGGGCGAAATTCCGGGGCCAGAAAACTCCATCGGTAAGCTGGTGGGTGCACCCAAGACCCAAGAAATGGCGTCTTACTGCATGGACCTGCTGGAAATGAGCGGGGCCATTTGGGACGACAAATTGTCCAAGGAAGCAGGCCTGTTGCAGCTGACCTACATGGGGGCGCCGGGTGGTCGGATCGCTGGTGGTACCGATGAAATCATGGCGAACATTATTGCTGAGCGGGTTTTAGGTATGCCACAAGAGCCGCGCATGGATAAGGGCATGTCCTTTAACGAGGTTCCCACAGGAAGCAACTAGCGGCTTCTTAGCAAAGGCTCTGGGCCCTTGAGCTACAAGGCATGGTCTCATCAGCGGCCATGCCTTTTTTATTGCCTAGCCCAAGCTCCCCAGCGTCAGCCCTCTCGAGATCAGTTCAGCCACTCCAAGCCATCGCCCACTTGGGTGCTGCCGTGTTCTTCTATGCTTAGGTATACGCCGAGGTTGCCGCCATTCTCTCGCACTAGATGACGCATGATCTTAGGATCCGACGGCAAATCCTCAAAGCCATGGGTCGTCATAATGCATCTGGGACAGACCGTTTCGACCTTAATAATAGCGCTGCCCAACCGAGCCCGGCGGCCCACCCAGCTATTTTCGATAAAACCGGTATCCGGGGTGTTAACGACGATGTTTGGCCTGAATCTGCGGAGATCGAAATTGCAGTCATCGCCAGTGGTGCTTTTCAGTGCCTGCAAATAATCCAGACTGGCTTGGGTCATCAACAAAATTGGGAAGGCATCAAAATAAGTTCCAGGAGAGGACTCGTAGATAAAAAGCTCCTCAGGAAACAGGGATAAATCGGGTAACGGTTCGTCGGGGTTACGGGCAAACACCTCACGAAAGTAGGCCTGCGCATCTACGTCCGGGTCCAGTGCGGCGCGACGGTAATGATCTAGCTGATCTTCTGGCAATAGTGGCCACAAGCTAACCGGCGCACCTACTTGCTTGCTCAGCAGGGCATTTACGTTTGGGTCAGAGGACGAGACGGTGTCGCCGTTATTGAGTGTGATGCGAACTTCTGGGGAGCTTACTGCAGCGGTGGGTTCGCGGACGAAAGCCGCGCGCATACCCATAAGCTGGGGGAAGCGTTTACCGCCCTTAATGCCGCCTCGTTCTTCGTCTTTCAGTGTCCAGGCTCGATCACCCGGAATCCCTTTTTTGGTCAGAGCTGCGGCGTCTAGTGCATGGCCGCCCATGCTTTTGACGGGATAGCGCAGCAGTTGGGTAACGGTAATGCTCATGCGATGGCCTTAGTGATGATGAATGTCCTACAGTAGCAAACCGATCAATTGCCGATAATCCGTCAGCACGTGATCCGCTCCCGCCGCCGTCAGCGCTGGGCGGTGATTGCTGCCGCTAAGGACTCCCACGCACTGCATGGATAGTGCGCGTCCGGCCTGCATATCCAGCGCCCCATCTCCCACCATAATGGCATTCTTCGGATCAACGCCTAGGGCTCTCAAGTTGCTGCGCAAATGCTCGGGATCTGGTTTGAGTTGGTCTACGTCGTCTCTGGCGTGGAGGGCGTCAATATAGTCATCCATGTCCGGGAACATGGTGAGCACCGCCTGTCGGCAGTTGCGAGTGACGATGCCCAGGCGATATCCCGCTGTTCTTAACTGGTCCAGTACAGATCGAGCCTGGGGGAACAGTTCGGTATTTGCAGCTGCCTCCATCTCGATATCGTGAATGCGCTGATGGCTGGCTTGGGCGTACGCATTGGCTGTGCCTTCCCCAATGTGGGGCTGGCCGGCTAGCCACGCTTGAGAGGCCTCAATGATCTCGACGATATACAGGTCTGCGTGGATCTGGTCGGGGACTCCAGCAGCTTTGGCCATGGCTGCAATTTGGCGGCGCATATCCCCCAGATCCAGATTCGGAGCGAGGGTGCCGTCAAAATCGAACAGGATGCCTTTGTGGGTCATTCCCCGGACTCGTCACCCTTGGTTTCGTTACGCCGATGGGACCAGCGTTCCTCATGGGTATCTTTAATCTGCTGGCGAAAGCGCTGCACCAGCACCCAGCCGATGAACAGGGCACTGATCGCAACCATGACTGGGTAGGCTTGAGCTTCCACCCAAAAGAGCGAATCCAAGTCCATGTGCAATATCGCCAAAGTGCCCACGGCAATGGCCACAGCCATGGCGGACAGGGTCATCAAATAGCCACCCGCAGCCAGAGTTAGGGGTAGCCATAGCTGATTCATCGCGTCGGCTTGATTGAGATCTAAAACGAACAGCACCGTTAGAATCAGCACGACTCCGGCAAGGCGCAGGGTAAGGTGATTGATTGAACGGTTTTCCATCAGTCGACGATCCCCAACTGGCCGCCATCGATACGAATGTTCTGACCATGTATGGCATCCGCCATGGGGCTGCACAAAAATGCCACTAGGGCGGCCACTTCCTCTCGTCGGCTGATTCGTCGAATAGGAATGTCCTTTGCTACATGGGCCTCCACTTCTTCCCAGGTGTCCCCCCATCCTCGCTTGGCGGCCATGCGCATGTAATTTTCTTCTACCTCCGGCGTATGGATCATGCCCGGGGAGACCAGATTGACGCGGATGTTGGTACCTGCTACTTCCTTAGCTAAGCCAATGGTCATATTCGCCATGGCGCCCTTGGCTGCATAGTAGCCTGGCATTCTGGCGTTAGGACTGGTAGAGCCGACAGTGCCTAGATTGATGATTCGAGCCCAGGACATCTGGGTCATTTTGGGCAGCAAGGCGCTGATCAGGCGCTGGGCGGACAAAACGTTTTTTTGATAGGCCAGAAGCCAGGCCGCTTCATCTTGAGTTTGCCAATTGCCGCCGTCTGCAGCGCCAAAGTTATTGATCAAAATTGAAATGTCCATGTCCTGGCATTGATCCAGCAGTTGCTCCGCGCCCTCTTTGGTGACGATGTCCCCCCAGACCGCAGTACCACCTCCCAGAGTCTCAACGGCGGCGGATGCCTGGGCTTCGGTCATGCCGTGCACCAGTACCGCTGCCCCCTCGTTCAGTAAGGTTTGGGCGATGATCTGTCCGGTGCCGCGGTGGCTGCCGGTAACCAGAGCAATTTTTTGCTTCAGCGCAAGATCCATAGGGTGCTTCCGAATGTAACGAAGCCATACCCTACCAGAAGCGGCATTTCGTCAGAATGTCCCTTGGTTGCTGTCGGTGTGGCAGACTGGCGCTATGCCCGATTCCTCTTTAGTCATCATTCTGCTGGTGCTGCTGTTTGGCAGTTATGTGCAGGCAGTAGCCGGTTTTGCCTTGGGCATGATTGCCGTGGCCATTATTGGTGGCCTGCGATTGCTGGACATTCCAACCCTGGCAGCCATGGTGAGTTTTTTAAGCATGCTCAATGCTTCTTTATCTCTGCGAGGCAGCCTACAACATGTGCATCGCAAGCTGTTGCTGTGGTTGGGAGTCGGCATTTTGCCAGGACTGGTGTTGGGGTACGGATTGATGCTCTATCTGAATGAGCGCGCGCTTTGGATTTTGGAGCTTTGCTTGGGCGTCTTTATTACTGTCGGCGGGCTGTCCATGAGTATTCGTCCGCGCAGCTGGCAGCAACCAAGCCGGGCGCCGTTTTCTGCATTGATGGGATTGACCGGTGGTCTACTGGGCGGTTTGTTTTCTGCCAGTGGGCCGCTGTTGGGGTGGTTTGTTTACAGTCAGCCGATGGCCCTAGCGGTGATTCGTGCGACCTTGCTGAGCTACTTCTTTTTGGCCACCTCTGCCCGCACGGTTATTGTGGTTTTCGACGGCAGCCTGACCGCATCGGTATTACTATATGCAGGCTTGGGCGCGCCGGTGGTGATCCTTGGCGCGTGGCTGGGACGTAAGTTTCCACCGCTGGTGTCGGAACAAACCCTCAAGCGCGGGGTTTTCCTGCTATTGCTGGTGATGGGCGTCTGGATTTGTTTTAGCGCTGTGAACAAAGGGCTGGCCACGCCCGTTTTCTGAAGTTTTGGCCTGAGTTTTGCGTGTGAGGGTTTGGCTCTCCATTTATTGAGAATACTGATGTCTGAATTCGATGCCATACGCCCCTACTACGACCACGAAGTGCCCGAGGTGCTGGAGCGGTTGGTGGCGTCAACGGAGCTGGCTCAGGCAGCCAGTCAATTGATGCTGCCCGGCTGGCTAGGTCGTCATCCGCTGGGGCGCTGGCTCACTCGCTGCGCGTTGCGGTTGAAGACGCGAAATTTGCGATCGATTCGCGATTGCCAGCATGTGGTTGCCGGACTTTTTGAAACCGTGATTGATCGAACCGTCCAGCGTCTTTCGGTCAGCGGCTTGGATGGCTTAAGCCCTAACGATCACTATCTGTTTATCTCAAATCATCGTGACATTCTTATGGACTCGAGCCTGCTGAATTATTTGCTGCAGGATGCAGGTCATGACACTTGTCGAATGGCGGTGGGCGATAACCTGCTGAACAATTCCTTAGCCGCGGACCTGATGCGTTTAAACAAGAGCTTTGTTGTTGAACGCAGTGTCGCCGGGGCCAAAGCCCAATATCAGGCATTGAGTCGAACCAGTCGCTATGTGCAGCAGTCCTTGCAGCAAGGTATTTCGGTATGGATTGCGCAACGTCAGGGGCGCGCCAAAGACGGTTTTGATCGAACAGACCCGGCGTTGCTGAAAATGTTGTTGTTGGCCTATCGAGATAAAGGTGCGGACGATGAGCCCTTAGACCGCTTGCTGCAGGTTGCCCCGGTTGTACCGGTGTCTGTGTCCTACGAATTGGATCCTTGTGGGCCGGGTAAGGCTCATGAACTGTCTTCTATTGACCTGCACGGTCACTATCAGAAGTCCCCGGAAGAAGATTTGCAGAGTATGGTTCTAGGGCTCATGGGCCAGAAAGGGCGGGTGCAACTGACGTTCGGTCAGCCCATCCATCAGGCTTCCAGCGTAGAAGATCTGGCCAAGCAGCTGGATCAAAGCATTGTCGCTAACACGCGACTTTATCCCACCCACCGATACGCGAGAGCCTTGCTGGAGAATGCGGAGCTTAAGGACCTGCACAATAATCCGGCGGTGCAGATTCTTACTGCTGAGTTGGCGGAATTACCCGCCAGCGAGCGACCTTACCTGATCAAGCAATACGCCAATATTTGGCGTAATCGGCAAGAGCTGGGCATCGTTTAAATTCCGTTTAGGCCTGGCGAGAGGCGCCAGTCTTCTTTTGTAGGTTGTAGGTTGTAGGTTGTAGCTCGCAGATAAGAGGCGGTGACGCCGGGTTGTCCCCGCGTCACCATTCTAGCTGGGTTGGGCTAGGCGGGTCTGGCTATGCAGAGTTGGCCTGTTGTTGCCCTTGGGTAGCGCGAACACCGTCATACAGGAATTCGGAACCGTTAAGGTCCGTTTTAGGAATCTCGTCTTTCTCCTTCCAGTAATCCTGATTGTGACGCCATTCCGGTTTGGCGCCGCGCTGAGGCAATTTGTCGATGTCCCGCATCAAATAGCTTGGGTTGAAGTTGTCTTCTTCAATCCAAGGCAGAATCTCCATGCTTGTATCTTCCTCCCGAAGCGCAACCTCCACTTTGCGCGCCCCCATGCTGTCCATGTGATTCAGCAGGCCGCAGACAAAATCTCCCAGCAGGTCTACCCGCAGGGTCCAGCTGGCGCGGAAATAACCGAATACCCAGGCCAGGTTAGGCACGCCGGTGAACATCATACCGCGGTAGTTGATGGTGTCATGCCAATCAATCGCTTTGCCGTCTACCTCGAATGGGATGTTGCCCATAACCGCCAGATGAAAACCGGTGCAAACGCAAACGATGTCGGCTTCTAGCTCTTCCCCTGAATGGGTGCGCACGCCGGTTTCAGTGAAGGTTTCGATGGTGTCGGTGACCACCGTCAACTTGCCTGCGGCTGCGGCCTGAAAGACATCGCCGTCAGGACAAAACGCCAGACGCTGCTGCCAGGGGCGGTACTTAGGCGTGAAATGAGGTTCGAATTCGAAATCGTCACCGGCGTATTGGCGAATCAGCCCTTTCAGTTCGTCGAAGACCGCATCTGGCTCATTCTTGCAGCGCTCGGTGAGAACATCTTGGTCATACAAAATTTGTGCTCGCACAACCCGGTGTATGGTGGGCTCATCAATACCGATTTCCCGCAGTCGGTCCGCTAACTCGTTGCGGTTCTCGGCGCAGAAGAAGTAGGTTGGCGAGCGCTGCAGCATGGTGACGTGCTCAGCTTGCTTGGCAAACTCGGGGATGACTGTTGCCGCGGTGGCACCGGACCCAATGACCAGCACTTTTTTGCCGGAATAATCCGTGGCGGGATCCCAAAGTTGGGCGTGGATCAACTGTCCTTGGTACTGATCCATACCTGGCCAGCTGGGGATGTTGGGATTTTCGTGGTCGTAGTAACCCTGGCACATCCATAAAAAATTACAGGTGAAGGTCAGCTGCGCACCGTCGGATTTGCGCGTGGCCTCCACGGTCCATTGATTGTCGGCACTGGACCAACGGCACCCGGTAATCCGGTGTCCGTAGCGGATATGCTGGTCAATGCCGTTTTCCTCAATGACCTCGCCCATGTAATCCAGAATTGCTTCAGCGCTGGCAATGGGCACCCCAGTCCAGGGCTTGAATCGATAGCCAAAGGTATAGAGATCTGAATCGGACCGAATGCCTGGATACTTATGGGTCTCCCAAGTTCCGCCAAAGGTGTCCTTCATTTCCAGGATACAGAAGCTCTTATCTGGGCACTGTTGCTGTAGGTGATAGGCTTCGCCTACGCCAGAGATACCCGCGCCGACGATGAGTACATCAAAGTTTGTTTGTTCCTGTGTGTTCGTCACCATAACTCCCCTAACTTTTAACCTGTTTCGAACTTTTTGTCTGTTTTGAAGATGGGTGGATCAAAAATCCTGTTGCTGCATGACTGGGCATCCTTCTTGGATTCTCTCGCGGTTTTCTCCCTGTCGTTTGGCCGCCCCATCGTCATAAACAGTTGAATGTAAATGTCCTTAGGCTAGTCAACTTCCTAAGCAAGGAATCCCTTGCGTGACACTTTTAGCGCTTATCGCTGCGTGGTCGGTTTACCAAGGCGCTGCGCTAGCAAAAAGCTATACCGTCAAACCTACTGCTGCAACCGCATTTGTCTGGCGGTGGTTCGGGCTGCGAATCACTAGCCCTTTCTTCTGTTATCCCACGATTACCTCATATAGACCAACGGTGGCTCGTCAAGCATGGCCAGTTGCTCGCGAAGGGCCAGCACATGGTTGGACCAATAATTCACGGATTCGAAGGTGGGAAAGGCCAAGGGGAACGCGGGATCTTGCCAGCGTCGCGCGATCCAAGCTGCGTGATGCATGATTCGCAGCGTCCGCAGAGGCTCGATCAGGATGAGCGTGGCCACATCAAAGTCATGGAAATCCTGATAGGCGTCTAAGATCAGGTTTAACTGCAGGGTCTGGTTTGAGCGCTCTCCGCTCAGCAACATCCACAAGTCTTGAATGGGCGGGCCCTTCATGCAGTCGTCAAAATCTACAAAATGCGGTGTGTCGTCGCGCCACAAAATATTCCCCATGTGGCAGTCGCCATGAATGGGCGCAAGGGTTAGGTTCTGCATCAGCGGCTCGATACGGGTCAGCAGCTGTTGCGTAATCGAGTTGTATGCCTCGTTCATTTCTGGGGGTAAGAACTGGTTTTGGAGTAAAAACTCCCGACTCTCCCAGCCCAGGCGATCTACGGTCAGTGACGGTCGATGGAGAAACGGCTGAGTTGAACCACAGGCGTGCAGTCGGCCAATAGACCTGGCCAACACTTCCAAATCGTCTTCATTTTCCAGATTGGGTGGATGCCCACCCTGCCGAGGAAAAAGCGCGAAGCGAAAGCCATGGTATTGGAATAGCGTTGAGCCATCCATGTTGATGGGCGGCACAA
>JAYOSS010000013.1:6865-9896 GCA_038139355.1 Gammaproteobacteria bacterium | reverse complement strand
ACGGAAAGCTCTGCATCAAATAGGCTCTGAGTAAACCCGTGCTCCTCAGCAATGGCCGCATCAGACCACCGACCTGGGCGGTAAAATTTGGCGATGACAAAGGAACCGTCCTCTAAGCTGAGTTGATAGACCCGATTTTCGTAGCTGTTAAGAGCGTTTAATCCACCCGTGGGGGCTAATCCCGCTGACTCTACCGCGTCCAAAACGGTATCGGGGGTGAGCCCCGCATAGGGGGTTTGGACTGAATCGTTTGTGGCTGGCGGCATGGGTCCACTCTATCAGTTACCGAGCCGGATTATGGGTATTCAATTGCTGTCAGCGGGAGCTCGGGTTGCGCACCATACCTCTGCTCTGGCAACACCCAGCCTATACAAGAGTCGGACCATTTCTTTGGCTGTGGCTCCAGTGGTTAGCACATCGTCAATGACGGCAACGTGTTTGCCTGACAACGCAGCCTTGGCTCGTCCGCGGGTAAAAAAACGGTCTCGGGCCATGCGCTGGCGCTGGGAACGAGACAGTGTTCGCTGAGCTGGTCCCCCGCGGCGGCCAATAAGGTTTGTTGCGACCGGAACACCAAGGGCTTTGCTAATGACATAGGCAAGAAGGGCGCTTTGATTGAAGCCGCGCCGCACCAAAGCCCAATGATTCAACGGCACGGGGATGAGTAAATCCGGTGGGCGGCTCATGGCTCGAGTTTTGATGCTCACCAGCATCAATTTTGCCAAGGTGATGCCTTCGGCCTCACCGCCACCAAACTTTAACCGGTGCAGCAGATAAGCCCCGGCACCCTCATGCAGCAATGGCGCCAGTGTTTGGTCGGCAAGCGGGCTGACGGCACAAGGGCCACATACCCTGGGCACTTTTTGAGAGGGGGTGAGCTGCGGATCCGGCGGGAATCGGGACGGCGATAATGACAGGGGCTGAGAAAGTGATTGAGAAATAGGCTGAGAAGTAGGCAGGGCGCAGTGGATACAGGGGTGAAGATTGAAGGGCAACGCCAGTCGGCAATAGACGCAAAGATGATCGTTTGTGGCCTGATGCTGAGAGCTGCCTAAGTCCAACACCTGCTCACAAAGCAGGCACCGCGAGGGTAGACAGAGATTGAGCGCTTGGCTCAGCAAAGGAATGATGGACTTCATGACAACAATGGACTCGTTCGAAACTGGGTTCGCCAATGCGCCAGCTTGGGTGGAATTTATGGCTTGCGTTAGCGCGTGGTTTGGCAAGTTCTGTCAGCACTGGTCCATTCGGTGAATCAGTCTTTGCACAGCGTTTTTTAGCGCCAGCCTGGGTCAAGGGCTTGTCGATGCAAAACGCATGGCCCCCGATCTTGGGCATCGCTACACTGATGGCAAATAAATACGAGCCGAGTCATGGATTACAGCGCAAGAGAGCGAGACGCAGATTTTTTACTAAACGACGTTTTTGATGTGCAAAAAAGCTGGGCGCAGATGGAGGCCTATCAGGAACTCACCCCTGATCTGATCCGAGCCGTGGTTGCAGAAGGCGGTCGGCTGGCCTGTGAAGTAATGGCGCCGTTGAATGAAGTCGGCGACAAATACGGTTGTCAGCTCAACGACGGTGAGGTGACCACGCCACCGGGCTTCAAGGCGGCATTTGCTGAATTGACTCAGGGTGGGTGGCTAGGTCTGTCAGGTAACCCGGCGTTTGGTGGTCAGGGTATGCCCAAGAGCGTGGCGGGTCTGATCGAGGAAATGTTTTGGGCGGCCAACAGCAGCCTGTTTTTGTATGGATCCCTCACCGTGGGTGCCTGTTTGAGCATCGATGCCCATGGCTCTGCAGAACAAAAAAACACCTATCTGGAAAAGCTCTACAGCGGTGAATGGACCGGAGCCATGGCACTGACCGAATCCCATGCGGGTACAGATCTCGGCATGATGCGAACCCGGGCAGAACCGCAGCCTGATGGCTCCTACAAAATCACCGGCACCAAGATCTTCATCACCAGTGGTGAACACGATATGGCCGAGAACATCATTCATCTGACCTTGGCTCGAATCGTTGATGGTCCTAAGGGTACTAAGGGCATTTCGCTATTTATTGTGCCTAAGTTCGTGCCCGCCGCCGACGGCAGCCTGGGTCCCCGCAACGGTTGGGCCAGCGGATCTCTAGAACACAAAATGGGCATCAACGGCAGCGCTACATCCGTTATCAACTACGACGGCGCCAAAGGGTTTTTGCTGGGCGAGGAACATCAAGGTTTGGCGGCCATGTTCACCATGATGAATTACGAGCGTTTGAGCGTGGGCTTACAAGGTCTGGGGGCCGGCGATCTGGCCTATCAGCATTCTGCGCGCTATGCCCAAGATCGAATTCAAGGCCGTTCGGCTACCGGGCCGCAAAGCCCCGACGCCGAAGCGGATTCGTTGCTGGTTCACCCGGACGTGCGGCGAATGCTGCTGACCCAGCGAGCCTATGTTGAGGCTTGCCGCGCCTTCGCTTTTTTTGCGGGCATGCAGTTAGACGAGGCGAAACATAAGGGCGATGAGCGCGCAGATCGTTTTGGCCAGCTATTAACGCCGGTAGTGAAAGCCTTCCTGACGGATAAAGGGTTGGAAGGCGCGGTAATGGCCCAGCAGGTTTTTGGTGGCCACGGCTATGTAAAAGAGTGGGGTGTCGAGCAAATTGTCCGGGACGCGCGTATTGCCCAGATCTATGAGGGCACCAATGGCATTCAGGCATTGGACTTGGTGTCTCGCAAGGTGGTCCGCGACGGCGGCAAAACCTTAACGGAACTGCTCTCGGTGTTGGCGGAGTTTGAGATAGATCCAGAGCATAGGCCTGCGGTGGAAGCGGCTTTCGCTAGGCTGCGCAGAGTGTCGGATTCCTTGGTGGCCAGGAGTAGCGAAGATGCCAACCTGCCAGGGGCCGCTGCAACGGACTTTTTGCAGCTGATGGGCATGACCTTGTGCGCTTGGGCCTGGGGTGTGATGTCCGCTCGAGCTGGCGATGACGATTTTGGGGTGGCTAAGGTGCAAACCGCGCGGTTCTTCTTTGCCCGCTTGTTGCC
>JAYOSS010000013.1:1356-6855 GCA_038139355.1 Gammaproteobacteria bacterium | reverse complement strand
CGCAGAAGGACTGGAGCAAAGCATTTTGGCAGGTTCGGATGTGCTTATGGGCATGCCAGAGGCATTGTTTAACGCCTGAGTTAGGCCCGGCCTAGATTCTGCCGGGGAATCCCACCTAGGAAAGGCGCCTGACATTCTGTGTGTCCTAGGATTTAGGGCTTAGGACTTAGGTTCTAGGTCCTCGAGTGAAGCGGCACCGACCAAACTGGCGAAGACGGAGCCGCTTGGGACATGAGGGTTAGCCGCGCGGGTATACCCAAGGATGAGAAGAGGACAGCCCTCCGTCCACCGGCACGGCTTGGCCGTTGACGTAAGACGCACGGTCACTGAGTAAGAAGCACGCCATCTCACCGATTTCGCTGGGTTGGCCAAAGCGCTTCATTGGATTGATTTGACCGATCTTATCCTCGTTGCCTCGCTCTCTTGCCCGATCAAAGGTGGGCTTGGTCATGCCGGTTTCAATCAACCCCGGACAGATAGCATTAATGCGAACGCCGCTGCCATAGGTTTGATACGCCGTGGTTTGCACGATGCTGATGACGCCTGCCTTGCTGGCAGAATAATCCACGCCACCGGCGTTGGCGCGCAGACCAGCCACGGAAGCCGTGCACAAGATGGCGCCGTGGCCTTGGGTCAAGAAGTGTTTGAGGCTGTGTTTCACCGCGAGGAAGACGCCGATGGTGTTCACGCCCAGAGTGCGCTGCCAGTCCTCAACCGACAGCTCGGTGACGGATTTACCGCCACCAGAGACCCCAGCATTGGCGTAAATCCCGTCGATGCTGCCGTAGCTACTCACACAGGTTTCAATAAACGCTGCAACCTCGGACTCTTGGCTGACGTCTGCTTGAACCGCAGTTGCGGTGCCGCCATTGGCGTTGATGTCATCAACGGTTTGAGTCACCGCATCAGCAAGATCCACACACAGTACCTTGGCGCCATAGCTGGCCGCGAGCAGGCTGGTGGCACGCCCGATGCCGCTACCGGCACCGGTGATGACGATGTTTTTATTGTCCAGCATGAGTGTCCCTAGCGAATCGCAACCGGGTTAATCACAGCTTGTACGGCGCCGACAAAACGCGGCACGCCCAAAACGAACAAAAACTCAGTGGCGTTGTCCGCTGCCAGTGACCGTTTGACCATGTTTTCTAAAATGTAGACACCGTTCTTTGCCAGTAATTCTGGGTGAACTGGGAACAGCTGGTTGGGATCTTCACCAGGAAGGACTTCCAGCGCCCAACTGTCGGCACCCACTGCAGCTACGCCTAGGCTGGCCAGGTATTTTGCGCCTTCAAGACCCAGACCTGGCTCACCAGCCATAAATCGGGCTTTGTCGGATTCAGCGATGTTCATCCAGCCGGTATGGAAGAGCACCACATCACCAGCTTCAATGGTGATGTTCGCTGCCTTGGCTGCGGCTTTGATTTCCTTGCTGTTGAACGCCGTACCTTCCGGCAGAATGTCTGTCCCCATTAGTTTGGCCATATCCAGCAACACCCCCCGAGTCGCCACTGGAGGCAGCTTGTCGATGGACAGCTTGGACAACCCCGTGGGGGTAACGAAGTCGCTGGCCAGGTTACCGTTGTAGTAGCGGTGGTTTTCGCCCATATGCCCTAGGCCATCAATCTGGCTGCCGATACCCATCCAGAAGGTGAGCAAGTCGTCGTTACCGGTAGCCCGATTGGCGCCCATGGGTGTGCCCATGCCGTCGTCGAGCTGCAGCACCGTGACGTTATAGGTGCGCGGTGAATAGGCTGGCGAGTCGGGCCCGGTTTCTACGCCCAGGGCATAGGTTTTGCCCAATTTGACCAGGCTTGCCGCCAAGCGAGTTTTGTCAGCGTTAAGTTCGTTGAAGGCGCCAATGGTGTCCTCGGCTCCGTATTTAGACGGGTACCAGTTGTCTGCGGCATGCAACGAGTAGGTTGCAAAGACTGTCAGGCCCATGAGCCCTAGGCTTTTGCTTAGTAAGGTCGATAGCTTTTTCATGTTGTCCCCTCCCTCAGGGTGTTTTCTCTTAGGTTGCGTTCTTGTTCTTTAAACTGTTGGTGAGCTTTTGATAGATGTCGCCGAAGGCGCCGTTGCTCATGATGACTAGGTGGCGTCGGCGCTTACCTGAATCTGGTTGCTCTTCGGTCAGTTGTTGTACCAGCTTATCGACGTTGTCGACAATCTTAGCTGGCACGACGCATTGATCCGCTATCGCATGTAGATCCCATTTAATGTTATCTCCTCGGAACCAAATCACACGGTCTGCAGGTGCACAGCAAGTGGTGAGTTCGTTACGTAGTGCTCCTAGCGACATGGTATGTGTCCGTGGCTCGATAATGGCCAGAATTTCATCCTGACTGAATTGATTGCGTAAACCTTGCAGGGTTGTGCGAATGGCGGTGGGGTGGTGTGCAAAGTCATCGTAAACCACGGTGTCGGGGTCTTGGTAAATCACTTCCATGCGGCGCTTGACCCCGCGAAAGGAGCCAAGAGCTTCAATGGCGAGCGCTGTGGGGACGCCTGCATGTCGCGCGGCAGCAATGGCGTTCAGAGCGTTAGTTTTGTTGTGTTCGCCCAACAGGGACCAAGTAACGTCGCCTTGGGGTTCGCCGTTGAGCATCACGGTAAACGTGCCCTGAGCACCTTTGTCCTCGCTAAATGACCAGTGCTCGCCGTTGTCTTGTGCGTGGGGACGCTTGTTGGGGCGTTGTCCTACCCGACTTACCGGTGTCCAACAGCCGTCGTTGAGCACGTCGGCAAAGGCTTCGCTGTCCGTCGGCGCGGTGATTAGCCCTTGGCTGGGCACGGTGCGTAGCAACAGGTGAAATTGCGCTTGAATTGCCGCTAAGTCCGGGAAGATGTCGGCATGATCGTATTCTAGGTTATTGAGCACCAGTGTACGCGGTCGGTAGTGCACGAACTTCGATCTGCGATCAAAGTAACTGGTGTCGTACTCGTCGGCTTCCACCACAAAGAAGGGGGTATCCCCTAGCCTAGCGGATACAGAGAAATTCGCGGGAGCGCCGCCAATCAAGAATCCCGGCGCCATGCCGGCGTGTTCCAAGATCCAGGCCACCATGCTGGCGGTGGTGGTTTTTCCATGGGTGCCTGCTACTGCTACGACCCATCGATCTTGCAGGACCGTATCGCCTAACCACTGGGCGCCAGACGTATAGGGTAGTCCGGAGTTCAAGACGTATTCGATAGCCTCGCTACCCCGGGGTAGGTTGGCATTGCCAACAATGATTAGGCTGGGTGCCGGTTCCAACTGCTTGGCGTCGAACCCCTCATATAGGGTGATGTTCGCAGCCGCCAGCAGATCAGACATGGGCGGGTAGATTTTTCCATCGCTGCCGCTGACTTCAAAGCCCATCTCTTTTGCCAGTAGGGCGAGGCTGCCCATCAGCGTACCGCCGATGCCGAGAAAATACAGATGTCCACGCATAGGAATGTTTCTCTTTCTGAGGTTGGGTGGTGGCTAGGTCTGTCCCACCGCGAGCTGGCCCAGGGCCACGGTGACCAGGGTGAGCAAGAATGCCAGGGCAACGGCCATGGCCATGTGTACCTCCATTGCTCGCCGTAAGATATGACCGAAGATCAGTATGCTCCAAAAAAATATCGTCAAGGCTAGGGTGTTCATGAAGTCCACGTTGAGCAGCCGCATCAGTGCAATGCTGCTGCCAATGACCAGATTGAGCAGCAAGTCGCAGCCAAAGTACGCGGTCAGTGTTTGTGTGAGCCGGCCGGGTTTACCGACTAGGCTGAGCAAGCCGTAGATAATTAAGCCTTGGGCAGCCAGGCTGGTCATGATGGTGGTGGCTAGAACCGTTGCAGACTGGGTGCCAATACTCAGCGATACAACCAAGCTCAAAACCACGTTCATCACGGTGACGATGAGGAGCAAAAAATTGCTGCTCGGCAGATCCTCTGGGCCGTTTTTAAGCTGAGCGATACGCCAGAACAGATAAAAGATGGAAAGCATATGCACTTCTGCGATTAGGTAGCCGAAATTGTCGCACAAAAGCGGCGCTTCACGGACAATGGCGCTGCATCAATAACACCCAATCAACTAGACGCAGCTTGCCAAGGAGCACCCATGCCAAAGCCAAACGCCTTTTATGCCCAATCCGGTGGAGTCACGGCGGTGATCAACGCCTCTGCATGTGGCGTGATAGAAACTGCCAGGCAGCACAAAGATCGAATAGGCAAGGTGTTGGTTGGGCAAAACGGTATTTTGGGTGCCTTGAACGAGGAGCTGATTGATACCTCCAAGGAGCGGCAAAAAGACATTGCTGGTTTGCGCAGCACCCCGGGCGGCGCCTTTGGTTCCTGCCGCTTCAAGTTGAAGTCGTTAGAAGAGGATGCTCGAGAGTACCAGCGGCTGATTGAGGTGTTCCGCGCGCATAATATCCAATATTTTTTCTACAACGGCGGCGGCGACTCCCAAGATACGGCGAACAAAATTTCTCAGCTGGGTAAAAAGATGGGTTATCCGCTGCAGTGCATTGGCATACCCAAAACCGTGGATAACGATTTGCCGTTTACTGACACCTGTCCCGGCTTTGGATCGGTGGCCAAATACGTAGCCACATCAACCAAGGAGGCGGCGCTGGATGTTGAGTCCATGAGCGCAACGTCAACCAAAGTGTTTGTGATGGAGGTAATGGGACGCCATGCAGGCTGGATTGCCGCTGCTGGTGCGCTGGCCCAAGAGCATCCAGATGACGCCCCCCACATGATTTTGCTGCCGGAAGTGGCCTTTAATAAAAAAGCCTTTTTGGCCCGGGTGAAGGCGACGGTGCAAGATCGAGGATACTGCGTCATCGTGGTCTCCGAAGGCGTGCGCTATGCCAACGGTAAATTTTTGGGTGAAGCTGGGGGCGCCAAAGATGCCTTTGGTCACGCGCAGTTAGGTGGTGTCGCACCAACCGTTGCAAACATGATCAAAGACGCGCTGGGCTACAAATACCACTGGGCCGTTGCCGATTATTTGCAGCGCTCTGCTCGCCACTTGGCCTCAGCTACCGATGTAGAACAGGCATATGCATTGGGTAAGGCTGCGGTGGAATTTGCTCTGGCGGGTAAATCCGCGGTGATGCCCACCATCGTTAGAACCAGCGACCAACCATATCGCTGGAAAATTGGCGAAGCCAAGTTATCTCGGGTGGCCAACGTGGAGCGTTTTATGCCGAAGAGTTTTATCAGTAAGGATGGCTTTGGTATCACCGCCAAGGCTCGGCGCTACCTGGCGCCATTAATCGCTGGTGAAGACTATCCGGCGTACAAAAATGGTGTACCTGTTTATGTGCGATTGAAAAACCAGCTGGTGGATAAAAAACTCTCAAGCCAGTGGTAAAACTCCAAGGATGAAACTGGCCAAAAGAGCGGCGAAGCCTAAGCAAAGTCAAAAGGCATTCGCGAAAAAGGTAAGAGCAAGAAGCAAAGAACAATAAACAAAGAACAACAAACAAAGAGATAAAAGAGAACAGATATAAGACAAAGGGATCTAAGACA
>JAYOSS010000013.1:0-1256 GCA_038139355.1 Gammaproteobacteria bacterium | reverse complement strand
TAAGACAAAGGGATCTAAGACAGAGGGATCCAAGAAAAGCACCCGGGCAGACGGCTCAAGACTCACGCAAAAACAACACGCAAAAAAAGGGGACCAAGGTCCCCTTTTTTTTGTTCTGTCCCGCTGGTTTTAGGCCAGTACGGGAGCGATCACCAGGCTGACAATCGCCATGACGTTGATCAGGATGTTCATGGATGGACCAGAGGTATCCTTGAACGGGTCGCCAACGGTGTCGCCGACAACCGCAGCCGCATGCACTTCTGAGCCTTTGCCGCCCAGGTTGCCTTTTTCAACGTATTTTTTAGCGTTGTCCCAAGCACCGCCTGCGTTGGCCATGGTCAGCGCCAGCAGTACACAGCCCAGCAGTGCGCCGCCTAAGGTGCCGCCTAGCGCCTCAGCGCCCAGACCAAAGCCGACGACGACAGGTACCGCAACAGCGATGATGCCGGGCATCAACATTTTCTTCAGCGCCGCAGTAGTAGCGATGTCTACACACTTGGCGGTATCTGGTTCTGCCGTGCCTTCCATCAGACCAGGAATTTCGCGGAATTGACGACGGATTTCCTGAATCATTTCCATGGCAGCTTCACCCACCGAGGTCATAGTCATGCTGGCAATCAAGAATGGAACTAGGCCACCAATGAACAAACCGATAAGGACGTTGGGGTCACCGATGTGGAGGAGGAAATCCCCGCCGCGATTTGCTGAAACGGTTTCGACGAAGGCTGCGATGATGGCCAAGGCGGCTAGCGCGGCAGCGCCAATAGCAAAGCCCTTACCCATAGCGGCTGTGGTGTTGCCCAGCTCGTCTAAGGAATCGGTGATGGCGCGAGTGTCTTCACCCAAGCCACCCATTTCAGCGATACCGCCAGCGTTATCAGCGATGGGTCCATAGGCATCTACAGCCATGGTCATGCCAACCGTCGCCAGCAGGCCAACCGCAGCTACGCCAACACCGTAAAGACCGGCGAGCATGGTTGAGACAAAGATGATGGCGCAGATAATCAGAATAGGACCAACCACTGACTGCATGCCTACTGCCAAGCCGGTGATCATCACCGTCGCTGGACCGGTTTCGCCAGATTCAGCAATGCGTACAACGGGCTTGGAAGAGGTGTAGTACTCGGTGATCAGGCCAATGCCAACACCGCCAGCAGCACCAAAGAGAACGGACAGCCAGATATTATTGGATACGCCCAAATTACCCATCATGAAGTAAGCCGCGCCGATAAAGAGGATTGGCGTACCGATCATGC
>JAYOSS010000012.1:0-29462 GCA_038139355.1 Gammaproteobacteria bacterium | reverse complement strand
GTCGCGGTGAAAAGTCGTGAGTTAACCGGGCCAAGACCTCCTTGCCCGAACCCGTGGGTCCGTACATCAGTGCCGTGACCTCAGCCGCACCAACGCGCTCTACCAAGGCCAACAGGTGCTGGCTGGTTTCGTCTACAAAGACATAGGAATCGTTTTTCAGCAGCCGCAGCTTGGCTAGATCAGCGATCTTTTCCCATTTGGCTTGTTGGTCGCTGCCTTCGGCGATGACATCGTCAACACCGCATTTGATTGCTTCTATCGTGCTTTCCAGATCCATTGGATCTACCCGCAACACCAAATAAATTTTTGTGCCGTAGTGCTGCTTAAGGGTACGAATCATTTGAATATCAGGTAATTCGCGCCGATGCATGCAAAGCACGCATGACCCAAAGTCTTCGCTCTCAACAAATTTAGCCACCTCCGCGGCACCCATAGAGCGAGGACGAAACCCAGCGCGCGTCAGAATGCCCACAATGCCGGCGTCCATTGGCGAGGATTCATCCCAGATAAGGTCAATTGGGCGGTCTTGATACATAGCCATCACATCACAACTTTTCTTCGATGCGGGCTAAGAAGCAAAACGCGTGCCAGATTTTTAATTCAATAAAATCAACAGTTTACAGGGTGTGTGGCGGGAAATTGCCACCCCACCACAGGAGATTGCCGGTTGGCCGGCTAAAGCTGTCGCTATTTCGACATCCTCAAACCATGCGATTAACTCAGGTTTGGGTTGGTGCTTGGCAGACTGGCGCTGAACGGTCCTCGAGTGGGGGCGAACTAAGCGGCCGATATGTTCAGGTTGTACTTTTTTATGCGCTCTATCAGCGTTGTGCGCTGCATACGCAGTAGCTTGGCGCATCGGGAAACGTTGCCCTGAGTCTCTTGTAGTGCTCGCCGTATGAGGTCTTGCTCGATATCACTCAAAACACCTTTCAACGATTGACCGCGCTGGCGGAAATCCTCAAAACCTTGGGCGTGCATGATAATCGACTCGACATCGGTATCTTGCTCATGCTGATCCGAGGATGGATCTTCACCCATCATCACGTCAAACAGAGAACCTTGCTCGTCCCCCCGTTCCTCTTGAATGAGCTCACACATGCCCGCAGGCAACATCGAAGACGCAACATGGTTCATGTGCAGTGTCTGGCCCGGATAGAGCACCGACAACCGGTGAACCATATTCGATAGCTCTCGAACGTTGCCGGGCCAATCGTATTGCTGCATCACCTGCAAAAAACCGGCGGTAAACTCGATGTCTGGAGTGTCTTGGGTGCTAAATTGCTTGGAAAAATGACGAATCAACGCAGGTAACTCCTCACGCCGCTTGCGCAGAGGTTCGACGTACAACGGCACCACGTTAAGCCGATAATAGAGGTCGGCACGGAAGTTCCCCGCCTTGATTTCATCCTCCAGCACTCGGTGAGTGGCGGCAACCACGCGAATATCCACCTCCACCGGTTGGTTTGAACCCACAGGTAAGACGATTTTTTCCTGCAGCACGCGCAACAATTTCACCTGCATGGACATCGGCATATCGCCAATTTCGTCAAGGAAGAGGGTGCCGCCATTTGCCGCGGAAACTTTACCTAAGTGATCTGCAATCGCGCCGGTGAATGCGCCTTTTTTGTGTCCAAACAGCTCACTTTCCATCAAGTCCGCGGGAATCGCGCCGCAATTCACAGCGACAAAAGGGCCGCTGGCTCGATCGGATTGGGTATGAATTGCTTGGGCGACCAGCTCTTTGCCCACGCCACTTTCGCCGTTGATCAGCACGCTGGCTGCGGTCGGCGCAATGGATCGGATCAACTGCATGAGTTGCCGCGTTTGCGCGCTCTCTCCGACAATTACTTGCGACACCAATCTGGCCTTTCCCCAAGGAACCGTCAACTTTATAGCAACAAAATCCCCTTGGCGACTAGGCCCGACAGCTAACGGACGCGGCTTGTTCGGGTTGAAAATTTGACCATGCAGACGTCGCGTTCAGGCAAATTAGCGCCACTTTTCCGGCGCTTCGGCAAAATCGCGCCGGCCCGCAGCCGACGTAGTGGTTTTGGGTGTCGGCCGTAGAGTTCCAAACCATCGTGCGAGGCGACAAAATCACTGCTTACGTTGGCTTTAATCGGAATTCTCTGCGTTTTTGCCCGATTCCATCAGCCAAGACTGCATTGGCATACATATTGCTTCTTTACGGAGCGTACCGTGGCCACTGGGTACGGTCGTGGCAGCATGACGCCCGTTGGCCAGGATATTCGTTTCGCAAGAGGGGTCTTGCAAGCGGCTAGTCGTTGCTTGCTTGTGGATTTCCGCGAACGGATTTGCGATGACTGCTGTGCCAGCGGCACAACATGTCGACTGTTAACTTTTAAATTACATGACCGACTAGGGTGTTGTGTCGAAAGACCATCAACGTTGCAGGGCAATATGGCAGGCATAGACTACATTCAATCTTTAGGCGCAGGGGCCGGATTCGACACGAAGAAAATCGTGGAGGCCTTGGTGAACGCCGAGCGAGCACCCACGGAAGCCAGGCTCAATGCCAAAGTTGCCGAAAACGAGGCAACGATCAGCGGCTTAGGTCAGGCTGTTTCAATACTGAACCTAGTAAAGGGAGCAGCCCAGCGCCTCGACGACGCTAGAGACTTCAAAACCTTCGCGGTAAGCAACAGCCAAACCAGTGCGTTCAGCGCCTCGGCAACCACGGCTGCCAGAACCGGGTCGAACAATATTACCGTCAACCAAATCGCCCAGGAACAGCGCAGCATATCCAACGCGTTTGCCTCAGAGACCGATGCTTTCAGTAGCGACCCCATCACGCTGTCTTTGACCGTGGGTAGCGGCACGGCGACCGAAATTTCCGTCACCGACGCCAGTCTTCAAGGCACCGTCACTGCTATCAACGACGCGGATCTGGGGGTGACGGCAGAACTCATCGACACTGGTGTCGACGGCGACCGCTACCGCATCCAGCTGATCGGTGAAACCGGCGCCAGCAAAGCATTCACGTTGACCTCTAGTGACGCTGCCATCAGTTTTTCCACTGTACAGACTGCATCTGACGCCCAGATAAACGTGAACGGAGTGGACTTTACGCGGTCAACCAACGTGATCGACGATGTTCTGACCGGGGTGGCGTTAACACTGAATACCGTGACTGACGGCACCGCCAAACTCAGCATCAGCCAAGACAACAACGAAGCGCGAGCAAACATCGTGGATTTCGTTACCGTCTACAATGAAGCCCAGCGCCAGTTGAACGAGCTTAGCAATTCCAGCCTAGATGGCGCTTTGGCTGGCGACAGCATTTTCCGCTCTCTAACCTCCTCTCTGCGCAATATGGTCCTTGGCTCTTCTTCGACAGCTAGCAACAGCATCGCCAATCTATCCGATATGGGAATTAGCGTGAGTCGCTCCGGCACGTTGGTGGTTGATGACAGCAAACTCGACGAGGCCCTCGCGAACAACTATGCCGACGTTGTGCAAATGTTCACGGCTAACACCGATGACCAAGCTACATCCAGCAATGCGGCGGCGGGTTTGGCCGGCGACATCAACAAACTGATTACCAATGCCACCAACGTCGATAGCTATCTGCTAACCCAGCAAGATACCCTGGCCGATGCTAATATCGCCCGGGAAGAAGAGCTGAGTGAGCTGGCCGACCGGATGGAGCGCGT
This sequence comes from Gammaproteobacteria bacterium, assembly GCA_038139355.1. Classification (GTDB taxonomy): domain Bacteria; phylum Pseudomonadota; class Gammaproteobacteria; order Pseudomonadales; family Azotimanducaceae; genus UBA4421. The sequence continues at coordinate 25,785 of JAYOSS010000012.1, read as the reverse complement.
TGAAGAACGATACAATCGACAGTTCTTAGCGATGCAACAAATCATCGAACAGATGAACAGCACACGCGAGAGCATGGAAAGCAGCTTCGAGAACCTGCCTTTTTCAAATCGAGACTAGATAACCTACATTGATTCTGAGGACAGCGATGAGCCAAGCAAAAAAACCGGTCTGCGTCGTCTGTATCCGCATACGTTGGTTCCTTTTAATGGCCGTTCCTCTCGTGCTTCTCATGGGCACGCAAACCGAACTCGAACCCCCAGAGGTACCGCTACATGAACTCGTGGCTCAGGGGATATTAATCGCTCTGGTGATCGTGTTGAGCTGGCGCATTTATGAGTATCGCCAGGAAAAACGCGCGATCCAGCGTTTGTTGCACAAAAAAGAGCACAGCACCGATACGGAAAATCCCAACAACTAACTCTTCGGCTTCGGCGCTTAATTCTACAAGCGCGCTTCACATCCTTATAAAAGCAAGCGCGTACCTTTCTTATTTCTTCACGAGTTTCGCGGCGCGTTTCTTCGCGAGTTCTTGCACCACCGCCAGCTCCCTGTGTCTTCGCCGCAAGCCGCACTGACGTGGCAACATGTGCCGTGAGTAATGCGCTCATCTCTTCGCACTACATTCTCTCTTCGCTCACCGCATTGCCATTCATTGAGTTACCCGTCTACTACCGGCATCCGGTCGTGATGTTTGCGTCAGCTGATGCTGGGCTGATCAACACAAGACCCGCCGACGTTCTGTTAATGCGTAATGCGGCGATTTCAGGCCGCCTAACGTACGGGCTTTAACAATTCTCAATTCAATACCGCTAACAACAGCGGCAAGGGGCGACCGGTTAACGGCAAAGATGATCTACTGACGGCTCAGATTTGCCGATTGAGCTCTAATTACGCGCCCGCGTGAAAAAAAAATTAAAAAAAATTTTCGTGCTCAAATTGCCGCTTTTGCCTGTTTTTTACCGAGTTTTGCGTCTTTTCCGGCCAACGATTGCCGCTTTCCACTTCAAACCCACTTCGTATCGGCAATTTATTGCCGCTTTAGCACAGCTTGCTGACGACGCTTTTTTTCGTGGCCTAAAGCTGGGCTTTGTTGGCCCGACTAAGTCTCTGTCGCAACCGGCGATGCGCGGATGATTCGCAAGAGCACCGCTTAGCAACCTAACTTTAAGGAGAAAGACTATGTCTTTAGTGGTTAACACAAACGTGAGCTCCTTGACGGCACAGCGCGCTCTGGCGAGTGCTAACAGCCTTCAATCGGACGCCATGGAAAAACTGTCCACAGGCAGTCGCATCAATTCAGCTTCTGACGACGCTGCTGGTCTGGCGATCGTGTCGCGCATGAATGCGCAGATTAACGGTCTGAATATGGCGATCAAAAATGCCAATGACGGCATTTCCTTGACCCAATCTATCGAAGGCGCCTTGGTAGAAGTGTCTGACATGCTGCAGCGTCTGCGCGAACTTGCGATTCAATCGTCAAACGACACCAATACTGGCGTCGACCGAAGCTACATCCAGGACGAGGTAGAGTTGTTGATCGCGGAAATTTCTCGCGTATCGTCCAACACGCGCTACAACGATCAAAAAGTGTTAGACGGCACATTCGCCAATCGCAGCATCCAAGTTGGCACCCAGGGCGGCGAAGTCATCAAGTTCTCAGTTGGTAACGTAGCCGCCACCCACATTGGCGCTTATCAAACCATCGCCGCAGCTCGTGCCCCAGTTAGCCCAGCGGCTAGTGCTACTGCTGCAGCCAACCCGATTACGGCGTCAGACACTCTGGTAATTGACAGCGCCATCGCTTCAAAAACTATTACCCCGGTTGCTGGAGAATCTGCAAAGCAAGTCGCTGCACGGATTAACAATGTTTCTGACGAAACAGGGGTTTCTGCCGAGGCAAAAACCTATGCCCTGCTTTCAACTTCCAGCGCGACCGACGTCGATGCAACGATCTCAATCAACGGCACGGCTATTCGTCAGTTCACCCTGAGCGCTACGAACGCCGACGATGCTGTAGCTAAAATCAACGAAAAGTTCAGTACAACTGGTGTCTACGCCAGCGTACGCGACGATTCCACTATTTTGCTGACTGACGCTGATGGCGACGACATCGTCGTTGCGAATATCGGTGTAGCTAACAGCCTCCAGCTGGACTCCATGGATCATTCCGGAACGACAGCCACAGGCTCTGCGGTTACATTGACAGCAGGCGGCGCGACAGCGGATGCAGGCACGCAAGCGGTTTACAATGCAGCAGCCGGCACGCTCGCAAACTATAGTGGTGATACGGTAATCGGTGACGGCACCAACAGCATCACTGTTAGCCATTTAGCGCCTCCAGCGGACCTGGACGCCTTGGTCACCGCCATTCAAGCGGCTACCGGCTACAGCGATTTGCTGTTCGAAGTGTCTGCTAACTCCGACGGCACTAGCCTGGATTTCACCTACAAGACAGCGGGTGTCATCACTACGGCACCCACGTTTACTCAAGCCGGAGCTAGCGACGAGGCTGGCGGCACACCTGCCATCTACAACATCGCCGTTGGCACCTTGGCGAACTACTCTGGCGATACCGTGCTCAGCGACGGCACCAACTCCGTGACCATCGCTCACACCGGCGCCACCATTGGCGCTGCAGTTGCCGAGATCGAAAACATCCAAGTTCGTGGTGCTTCCCTCTTCGCCGGCACTACAACCTTGAGCGACGGCACCAACTCGGTAACTGTCGATCACTCCGCCACAAGCCCAGATGATCTGGCGGACTTGATCGCCGACCTGCAGGGCGCGACAGCAACGGCTGAAGTCAAAACGGTTGCGCATGGCACTTTAGCTGACTACAACGGAGACGTTGTGCTGAGTGATGGCACTAACTCCATCACCCTGGATTTCTCTGCAGGGGCACCTGCGGACACGGCAGCTCTGGTCGCGGCCATTAATGGCCACAATAACGTTGGCGCTCTGGCGTTTACGGTTACCGCTGACGGAGCAACTGGACTGACTCTGACCGCAAGGACTGCAGGATCAACCGGTATCTCACCCACCCTTACCGCCGATGGCGCTACAGATGAGGGAACGGTGGCTACCACTACAGCTGGCTCGGATGATTTCGCCGACTTGGACTTCACCATCGCCATCGGTACTGACGGCGTGAGCATCGATGCAACGGCCGGTACCGCTGGCGCCACTGGCATCAGCGCGACCCTGACGTCTTCTTCAGGCGGTACGGTGAGTGCGGCTACGGTTGGAACCGCGGGTAAAGACGCCATGGATCTGGCCACCTTGGTCACGCAACTCCAGAGCGATGCCAACTACAGCAGCTTGGCCTTTACGGTGGCTGCAGGTTCTGACGGCAGCAGCTTGGATCTGACCTACAAGGCCGACGGCGCGCAAACCACAGCACCTACGCTGGACAACGCCACTGCCGCGGATGAAGGAACTGCTTCCGCTACACAAACCGGGGCCAATGGCACGGTGAGTGCTGCTACCGCTGGTGTAGACCCCATTGTCGATGCTGGTGACACCGATACTTCTCGGGTCATGGGCACGATGATGCTGTCCTCTAGCAATGCCTTCTCTATGACGCAGTCAGGAACCGACGCCAACAACTACTTTAGCCAGTCAGGCCAGTTCGCCACGCTGTCTTCAGTAAACGCTCTGACTTTGGCTACCCAGGTAGGTGCTCAGTCAGCTATCGCGGTGCTAGACAGTGCGATCGAGAAGGTTTCGTCTATGCGCGCAGAGCTGGGTGCTATTGAAAACCGCATGGATCATACGGTATCCAACCTGATGAACCTGTCGGAAAACACAGCAGCAGCACGCTCTCGCATTGAAGATGCCGACTTCTCTGTGGAGTCTGCGAATCTGGCGAAAAGCCAAGTGCTTACGCAAGCTGGAACGGCAATGTTGGCCCAAGCCAACGCAGCACCGCAGCTTGTGTTGCAGCTGCTTCAGTAATCGCTAACTTCGTTAGTTATTTGCTGAACCAAACCGCCGGGGAAATCCTCGGCGGTTTTTTTGTCAGCGGTAGAAAAGTCGGCCCAACTCGCAAAGCTACTTCTTATGCAAGTTATGCCCGGCTTATGCCTGACTTCGCAAACTACTTCAAACGCTGGGCGGCAAAATGCGAATTTGCAAATGGGCCTAAAGTTTATCGAAAACCGACCGATAACGTTTTTGGGTCGGCAAATTTTTGCCGGATTCGTAGCCGAGCAGCAACACATTGCCTCTTGGCCATGACGCCGCCCCTGGCAGATATGAGAGCGCGGTTGTTAGCGCTGTCCGAGCGATGAGCGGCAACTGGTGCCGCGCGAAATGGCTACGTTAAATACTTTGGAGGCTAATGCTATGAGTTTAGTCATCAACACAAACATAACATCGATAAATTCCGAAAGGTCTGGGTCGGCTGCTGCAGCGGAATTGAAGCCGCCTGCGGCTCAGCGCTTGCCTGAACAACAAAGGAAAAGTAGCGTCGGCGCTGAGGCCGCTGACGGTCATCCCGCAAACCAATTTCAGCGGCGCGACGACAGCGCCAAGAATCTCAGTACGGTAGCCAAGATTGCCGGTGAGGATCTTTCACTACTGGCCGAAATCGAAAAAGCCACTGACGACGTAACGGGTTTGTTGCACCGCATGCGAGAGCTGACCATTCAAGCGGTCTACGATGCGAAGGGTTCACAAGATCGACAGGCACTGAACAACGAAGTACAAGAACTCAAAGCAGAAATCGACCGCATATCGCAAGATACCCTATACGGGGAACGCAGTGCTCTAGCCGATTTGGAGACCCGCCTCAGTACAGACGCGATTCGTGCTAATAGCTCAGACACGGTGGGGCTAGATACGACAGCGCTGGCCATTGAGGCCGTGGAGGTCACTTCAGTCGGCAGCGCCTCTGATGCGCTAACAGCGGTTAGCAGCGCTATGGCAACTGTGGCTGGAGCTCGAGCAGACCAAGCTGACTTGCACGGTCGACTGGAAAATGTCGTTTCGAATCTGATCGATGTAACACAGTACACGGCCGCCATGCGCACAAAAATTGAAGACGCAGATTTCGCAATGGAAATAGCGCGCTCGGCCAAAGCACAGATGCTGCAACAAACGGGTACCACGATTCTCGCGCAAGCCAACGCCTCACAACAATTAGCTCTATCACTTTTTCGCTAAGCTATTGATGGGTTGATCAGCTTCCTCGCCCAGCGGCACCACTGCCGCTGGTGCCGCACCGTTTAGACCCGTAAAACTCTGGAGTTTGGTCCGGTTTGTTTGACCCGCCCACCAAACCACTCACCCCTCTATCAGACCCTTTAAATCAAGTCTGCTCATGACTCGCACAGGAGCCTTAACCTGACTGTGTCGACCCGTGGCGCCCAGCTGTCGGCCGACAAGCAACTTTTATCTGGCCTTCTTTCGTCCACGATTCTTTCGTCTGCTGTTCTTCCATCTGCTGTTCGTTCGTCCGCTGTTCTTTGATCTCCTGGCCTTTGCGCTCCCTGACAACATATTCACCTTTTAGTGGCGGCAAAGTATTTCCCTTTTAACGGCAAATTTTGCCGTTTTGCCGTTTTTTTCTAAAGATGTGGGGCTTGGCGCCGATTGAAAAGGCAGAAGCGGCAAAACCCTGCCGCTTTGCGGAAAACAATTGCCGACGCGAGCGACTAAGCGGCAAAAACCAGCACCCACGCGCAACCGGGACCGGTAATGAGCATCATCGTCAACACCAACATTGCAGCTTTACAGGCACAACGCTCCCTCGCTGAATCCTCCCGTCAATTAGCCATTGCCATGAAGCGTTTGTCGTTGGGGAAAAAGTTGGGTTCTGGGGCGAACGATGCGGCTGGTTTAGCGATGGCAGAAAGCCTGAGCGCACGGCTACGCGGTGTAAACATGGCAACCAAGAATGCCAACGATGGGTTGGCCTTGCTCGCACTTGTTGAGCAAGCCATCGGTCATGTCATAAGCCAGGTGCAGCGCATGCGCGAGCTGGCGATGCGAGCGGCTAACGACACAATGGCCGCTGTTGACCGCGACAGTTTGCAGGCAGAGATCAACTCTCTGGTTGCTGGCGTTAACCAAACGGCAAAAACCACCGTGTACGACCGGCGAGCCCTACTGGACGGTACCGTGGGTGGTCAATTTCAAGTCGGTAGCGACAGTGGCCATACCATCAGCTTTTCGATTTCATCAATGGATGCTGCTGCGCTGGGCATTAACGCATTGGATCTTTCCGATTCAACCACGTCATCAGCCGCTTTGACGTCTTTGGACAATGCGCTTGAGCACATTTCTAGCGATCGGGCCCGGTACGGTGCATTGACTAACCGATTGGAGCAAGCGGTATTTAATCTGCTGCACGTTGCCGAGCTTACCGCCGCGGCCAAGTCTCGGATCGAGGATGCTGATTTCGCCGCAGAGAGCGCACGGTTAGCAAAAGCAAAGGTGATGCAGCAAATGGGCATCGCGTTACTGGCCCAGGCCAACGCATCAACTCAGCTGGCTATCCAATTGCTCCGGTGGAGCGTGCATTTGACAAAAAACATCATCGCGGAGTCGTCGATGGCGCCGCAAGTTTGGCCGCGGCCTTACGCCGAAAACAGTCAAGCCGTGATAGGGCCAACAAAACGCCAATAACCGCTTTACGTTTGGGCCGAGTGGTCGTTGCCCGCAAAAAACAGGGTATCGCCGACAAATCGGTAGACACGCCTAAAGCTCCGGCACTTGTATCCGACTAGGTTAGTAGGTAAAACGACGTGAACCCACGTCAGCGCGAGACTCCATTGGATAAAGAAAAGATGTACCGAAAATCCGCACTGGCTGCTTACAGCAACGTTGATGTAGAGACCAAAGCCCAATCTCAAAGTCCTGCACAATTAGTGAGTATGCTTTTCGACAAGGCCTGCGTTCTGCTGCGTCAGGCAAATGAAAACCTTGCTCACGGCGATGCTGAGGCTTTTGACAAGGCTAGCACGCACGCTCTGCAAATTGTCGTCGCGCTGCGAGGCGTATTGGATATGGAGCAGGGAGGCGAGGTAGCGCAGAGCCTTTACGACACATATACGTCCATTGCTGCTAGCCTGTTCAAGGCTAAGGGTAATAGAGACAGTGAAAGTATCGACAAGCTCTATCAAGCTATGTCAGAACTACGTGAGGCTTGGCAAACCGTTAGCTAGGGTTAGGCCCTTGCGTCAGCGAGGGCTATTGAGCCTTAACCATAAAGAATGGCCGGTAATTTTCGCTGAATAGGCGACAAGACCGCGTACCTTTGTAGGTATACACACCACACGGTTCCCCGGCCTTTATGCCCTCGCCGACCACCCAATGATTATCAATGGCAACATTGGGAAAGACATTGGGGTTTAGAGCGGGGTTTATACAGCGTGTTTCGGCCAGCGCCATAAACTCGCTGGCCTTGGGCAAACGCCACTTTTCTCCGGCTTTTTCGCTGACTTCGCTCAAATAACCATCAATTTCAGCCCAGGTCATGAGTAACGGCGACCCGGTACAGCCCTGCTCGGTAAAGCGTTGGCCCACAGCGCAGCGATACCACTGAACCTGGGTTTGCGGGTCCAAGACGATGCCGTTGCCTTGATCAATAAACCGCCCTGTGTCGCCGCTTTGAATGTGCTCCAAACAGGAAACATCGACGCGAGAAAAGTCACAGCCGCCGACCAAAAAACCTAGGAGTGCCAGCGCTAACCAGCGCGAGATACTCAACGTCGACTTGTCCATAAGCCTTGGCCATCCCAGTGATCCTTGTGTCCTATCACTTTTCATTGAGCTACTCACAACGAGGATTGATGCCTTAAAGTATATGCACTATCAACCGATTGTTTACATGTAATTTATGGCGGAGAATCCGCCGAGCGCTAATGTTCCAATGGAGATCGCATGGATATCGCAACCGTTGTAGGCCTTGTCGCCTCAGTCGGCCTCATTATTTGGTCTATGGACAATGCTGCCGGCATCAACGCCTTTATCGACGTTACTTCTATCGCCATCGTTTTGGGCGGATCCATTTTGGTGCTGCTGATGCGCTCGCGTTTAGGTGACTTCATCGCCATGTGGTCCAAAGTCATCATGAAGACCATCTTTGCTGGCGTCGACAAACCTGCGGAGCTGATCGAGCAAATCATCGAAATGGCCAACATTGCCCGCAAAGACGGTCTGATCGCCCTGGAAGGCCAAGACATCAAAAACCCCTATTTGGCCAAGGGCATCGGCTTGCTGGTGGACAGCACGCCACCAGAAATCATCGCATCAAGCTTAGATAACGAGCTGACCCTGATGAAGAGTCGTCATGCCAACGCGGCAATGATGTGGCGTTCTTGGGCGGACATTGCGCCAGCCATGGGCATGATCGGTACCCTCGTCGGCCTGGTGGGCATGCTGCAGAACATGAGTGACCCCAAAGCCATCGGGCCCGCTATGGCTATTGCCTTGTTGACCACGCTTTACGGCGCGTTCTTCGCCAACGTACTGGCTAAGCCTATTGCGGAAAAACTGGAAGGTTATTCCCAAGACGAAACCGAAAACTGTGAACTCATTGTTGAAGGCATTATGGGCATTCAAAGCGGCATGAACCCGCGCTCCCTATCGGACCTCTTAGCCACTCGTCTTTCACCCAGCGACCGCACTGCGCTAGAGGCCATGTAGCGACTGTGTTGTTATGGCTGAAACCCAAGATACCCCAAATGAGGACTCGCTAGACCCAGATCAGGTCGACGAAAACCTCGGCGAGAACGAGCCGCCAGCAGATCCTCCGCCACCCAAGGAGAAAGAGGAGGAGTGCCCTCCCTGTGAGGTCGGCGCGCCAGCTTGGATGGCTACTTTTGCGGATATGGCAACGCTGCTGATGGCGTTTTTTGTTTTGATTTTGTCTTTTGCCAGCGTCAACGTGCCGAAATTTGAGCAGGTTGCCGGGTCCATCAAACTGGCTTTTGGCATCGACCGCGTAGTCCCCAAAGTCACCATTCCCATGGCCGAAACCATCATCGACAGCACATTCACTCTATCCGAGGCCGCGCCAACGGTTATTCCCCAGGACTCCCAAAGCGTCAAGGATCCTACCCAGCAGAACGTGCAACAAATGAAGGACTTTGAAGAGGCACCGCTGGACACCCAGGCAGACTATCAACAAGTTATTGAAGCCCTTGAGAATGAAATCGAACAGGGCCAGGTCACTGTGAGCATCCGCGGCGATGAAGTCGTTGTGGAACTCGTCGAAGCCAGCAATGACAGCGAAGCGCAACAAGAGAGCATGGGCAAAGGTGGCCGCATTCCTCAAAGCACCTTAGATATCGCTCAAGCAGTCACCGACGTGCAGCAACAGGTCTCCAGCAATATCGTTGTGAAAAGACAAAATCCCGGCCAAGCCAAAGCTGAGGGTCGATCGAATGAGGCCAGCAGCAGATACGAAGTCATTCGAGCGGAGTTAAGTAGGGAAATCGAACAGGGCCTGGCTGAAGTGGAGCGAGACGGCGATAGCGTGATCATTCGTCTGGGCCAACAGGACAGTTTTACTTCTGGCAGCGCCGCGCTACAGCCCAGTTTTACTCAAACCTTGGTGAGCGTAGGTAACGCCGTCAATAACACCGGAGGCCTAGTTCGGGTTGAAGGTCATACGGACAGCATCCCCGTCGCCTTCAGCGAGCGTTTTCGCTCCAACTGGGACTTATCCTCCGCCCGCTCTGCCGCGGTCGCCAACTTCCTGCTGGACAATTCGCAGCTGCAGCCTGGCCGCGTCACCATTACCGGCTTAGCCGATAGCCAGCCCATTGCCGACAACGCCACCGCTGCCGGTCGCGCGCGCAATCGACGCATCGAGGTGATTGTCGATGGCTGAAGAAAACCAAGACCCAAACGTGGAAGGTAGTGAAGAACCGATTGAAGAGGCAGTAAACGAGCCCACCGAAGTCGAGGCCGAAACTGCGCCAGAAGAGCCGGAACAACCGAAAAAGAAGAAAGAGAAAGAGTGCCCGGCTTGCGAGGCTGGAGCGCCTGCTTGGATGGCCACCTTCGCCGACATGGCCACCCTGCTGATGGCGTTTTTTGTACTCATTCTGTCGTTCACGGAAATGGAGGATCCATCCATTACCAAAATGCTTGAAGGCTCGATGACAGAGGTGTTTGGGGTACAGCGAAATACACCCAGCCTTGAGGCTCCCCTTGGTAAGACGATCATCGCGACCCAATACAACACCACCAAATCGCCCCCAGGTATCGCGGCCAAGGAGGACACCACCAATGAAGAGCCTATCGAGGAGGAGCTGGAGGAAAATCGGGATGTAAGCCAATCCGAAACCAGCAGCGATATCGAAAACTTAAAGCGTACATTCGCCACCGAAATCGCCCGAGGCAAGGTGTCGGTGAAAGAGGAAAACGGCAAGATCACGGTTTCGGTCAACGAAGACGCAGACACCAACACCCGTGACACGGTGGGGGCGCAAAACAGCGACGGCGAACTGGATGCCCAGGAGCTTGAAATCTTCGCCAAAGTCGCCGAGTCCCAAGCCTTTATGGAGACGGAACTGGAGGTGGAGTATTTAACCTCCGACAGCGAGGACGAAATGCTGCGCCAGGCGCGCAAAACACAGGAGCTGGATGACAAATATCAAATGCTACGCGCCGACCTGAATGCTGAGATTCAGCAAGGTCTAGCAGCGGTAGAAAAAGTTGGCGACCAAATACTGATCAGTCTGTCGGCGGCAAATTCCTTTCGCTCCGGTTTCGCCGAGCTGCAGCCGGCCTTTTTGGACACCCTGCGCAATGTGGGCGATTCCGTAGCCAGCGTAGGCGGACAGGTACAGGTATCCGGACACACGGACAATATTCCCATCGCTTTCAGCCAACGCTTTGACTCCAACTGGGATTTATCCGCGGCCCGAGCGGCGGCGGTAGCGGACTTTTTCTTCGCCAATAACGACATCGACGACAATCGCGTCAGCGTTTTTGGCTATGCGGATACCAAGCCGGTAAGCGACAATGACACCGCCGCGGGCAGAGCACAAAACCGCCGGATAGAAATTTTGATCGACGGATAGTTTTTTCTCGCCCCATTTACCGGCATATTCAGCCACAGCCAGTTGACTGGGGAGACAAATGGCCCTTTTTGGCAGCATTCGCCAACGCCTGTATCACGCTCTAGAGCACTATGACCGCACGGATCCAGCATCCGTCGTCATCAGTTCTGTGGTGGTTGGCGTCATCGCCATCAACCTGATCGCGATTATTTTGGAATCCATTCCCGCGTACGCCGCGGAATATGGCGACACCTTCTATGTGATTGAACTGGTGTCCTGCGTTTTCTTCCTGGTCGAGTATGTGCTGCGGATCTGGGTCTGTGTGGAAGCAACGGGCCCGTCTAACGACCAGGGCGGTCAAGCGCTTGGGCATGAACAAGGGCAAGCTCAGGGCGCGGTTGGCACGCGACTGCGGCATATGCTCAAACCCATGTCCATCATCGATTTGGTGGCGTTTTTGCCCTCTATTCTGCAATTCCTGATGCCGGGGCTGGATCTGCGCTTTCTACGCATTCTGCGTTTGTTCCGGGTCTTCAAGTTGATCCGCTACTTTGCCTCTTTGGACATCTTGCTACACGTGCTCTACGACGAACGAAAAAACCTGACCGGCACGTTTTTAATCATGTTGATTGTGCTCACCCTAGCAGCGTCGGCGCTGTATGTGGTGGAGCGGGACGTGCAACCCGATGCCTTTGGCTCCATTCCCCAAGCCATGTGGTGGGCCATGGCGGCCCTGACCACCGTGGGCTATGGCGATGCCATCCCCATGACCACATTGGGCAAAGTACTGGGTTCGGTGGTGACCATATTGGGTATCGGCATGGTGGCTTTGCCTTCGGGTATTTTAGCCGCTAGCTTTTCTGACCAGCTGCGTAGCTCTCGCAAATCGCTACAGGCCAGCGTGGATGAGGCCCTGCAAGACGGCGTGCTGTCCCAAGAGGAAATCGATCAACTGCGACGCATGGGCAGTGACCTTGGCCTGCGACCGGATACGTTGACCGAGCTGATTGAAAACACCGCTCAATTGAAAGCCAAGCAGCTGCATCATGAGGTGATTCTCGAAATCGACGGTCAAACCACCAAAATTTCAAGCGCTGACGATGAACAGTAGCCAAGGCGAGCAGCCGCCCAAGGCAAATTGCTGGCAGTGCCGACACTTCAACACCAGTTGGGATAAGAATTTTCCTTATCTGTGCCGAGCGTTGAACTTTAAAAGCCGCATGCTGCCCTGTATCGAGGTGCGCCAAAGCGACGGTCGGGAGTGCATGGCGTTCGCAGCCAAACCGTAATGATCCGTTCGCAGGCGTCGGTAAGTGTCACCCAAATGGAATTGAACCTACCCCGGAACGACAGAACAACAAGAATAAGCGCAAAAAAAAAAGCAAGAATAACGACACAAGGATGACAGCATGACGGATCAAGAAGCAGCCAACGGCACGCCAACCAAACCCACCGAAATTCTCATCGACATCGCCAGCCAGTTCTTCTTGGCGGTTGTGGTGGGGCTGGTCATGGCCGTCGTGGCCAACAGCTTTGTTGAAGGCGCGCGCTGGTTTTTAAGTGCCAGTCGGGCCGACAGCTTTATTGCCATACATCTGGGTGGTCGCAGCCTGAACATGGATATCTTCCTTACCTTGGCCGCGGCGGCAGCGATTATTTTGCTCGTCCGACGAATTCTGGGTATTACCGCCTGGTCCGGTCCTGCGGACAGCATTTACGCGGTGCAACAAAGCCGCGAGCCTCTGGATGTAAGGCTTGGCATGGGATCAACCATTGCTGCCTTTGTCGCCGCCAGCGGCGGCGGATCCGTGGGTCAATATGGCCCGTTAGTGCACTTTGGCGCCACCATGACCGAAGTGCTGTTGAAGTACATTCGCATCAAGATCGACCGCCGGGTATTCATCGCTTGCGGCGTGGCGGGTGCGATCTCAGCCGGATTTAACGCCCCTATCGCCGGGGTGTTATTTGCCCACGAGGCATTGTTACGCCGAATATCCATTGGTGCCATTGCCCCCATCGCGGTGACATCCATCGTCGCCTATGCCGCCAATCAGGCGTTTTTCGTCATTGAACCGACGTTCTCGGTGCCAGATCTGCCGATCCAGCTGCAACCGCTGATTCCCTATCTGGTGGTAACCGCCTTGCTCAGCACGATAAGTGCCATTGCCTACATGGCTGCCATTCGTAAAGGCCGCGAGTTAGCGGTTCGCTCTGGTTGGTCCATGCCCAAGCTTATGGCCAGCTGTGTACTAGTGGTTGGCACCGTGGGCGTGCTGCTGCCGGATGTCACCGGTTTGGGGCTGCTGCAAATCAATCAAATGATCAACGCCGACTTTGCCTTGGGCATGCTGGTGATGCTGTTGGTAGCCAAGATTTTTGTCACAGCTTTTTGTCTCAATACCGGGTTTTTTGGCGGGGTTTTTGGCCCAGCGTTGTTCGTCGGTGCCGGTACCGGAGCCATTGCTGCCTATGTGGCCGTGAGTATTGGCTTAGATCCACATTTGAGTTATGCCCTGCCTGTGGCCGCTATCGCCGCAGTAGGCGGCGCGGTCATTGGCGCGCCCCTCACCGTTATCATGATTGTTGTCGAGCTGACCGGCAGTTACGCCTATGGCTTGAGCGCCATGCTGTGCGTGATTTTGTGTTCTGTACTCACGCTGCGCTTTTTCGGCCTGTCGTACTTTGACCGACAGCTGCTGGACCGAGGCATCGACCTGCGTTTGGGACAAGAAAGCGTCGAGATGTCACTGACGCCGGTACGGGAGATTCAAGGCGACGAGTACGTGCGCTTAACGCCGGACTCCTCGTTGCACAGCGCCCAACAGGCGCTGGTCGATGCCGGAGCCACCGAGGCTTATGTTTGCGATAGCGCCAACCGCTTGCTAGGAAAAATCAACATCCATAGCCTTTCAGGAGCCGCCACCTTAGACCAAGCCATGGATACAAAGCCAACGGTGTTGTTGGCGGATGACAATTTGAATACCGCCATGAAAATTGCCAGCACCTTCGTTGGCGAAAGCATTCCAGTGGTCGATAATGGCGTTTTGGTTGACGCTCTCAGCGAGGGCGATATTTTCAACAAAGTACTGCAGATACAGGCGGGCTTAAGACAACAGTAATGGCATACCACTTCGCAAGAATTCCTTGGCGCGTTGCGCTTATCTGCTTGGCCACCCTAGTGGCCAGCAACAGTGTTGCCGAGCCTTTTAGCGCCGGCCTGAAAGCGCTGGAGCGAGAGCACTACGCCACGGCCTTTCGTGCCTGGAAGGATCTGGCGGAGAGCGGGGCCGCTGAAGCACAAAACAACATCGCCTATCTTTATGAACACGGATACGGGGTCAAGCAAAGCTACACGCGAGCCATCGAGTGGTATCAAAAAGCGGCAGATCAGAATTCCGCAGAGGCAAAACACAACTTAGGGATGTTGGCGTTCCAAGGTTACGGCATGCGCAAAGATTTCATGGCGGCCAAACGCTATTTTACCGACGCAGCAACCCAAGACCTGCCTGAGTCTCACTACATGCTGGGCCTGATTTACTATCAGGGCCACGGCGTGAAAACCAATCACTCCAGAGCGCGGGAGCACTTCTTAGACTCTGCCCGGCTAGGTAGTCCGATAGGGCAATTTATGACCGCGCTGTTGTTGCAGGGCGGCGAGGGGCACCCAGCAGAGAAGCCAGAACCGCTCAAAGCCTTTATTTGGGGGATGGTCAGTAAAATGAACGGTTATCCCGATGCCGATAGCATCTTAGAATTCAGTAAAATGCAGCTTTCCCGAAGCGTACAGGAAAGAGCGACAGTGCTAGCACAGGCCTGTGTTGACTCTGAATACGCCAGTTGTCCGAGCTAATCTGAGCGACAACTGGGCAATATTTGCATCTTCTTCGAAGAAAACACTAAAGATCTCTGAAGACCCCCCGACTATTAGGTGTAGACAAGAAATTTAGGTCTCTCGTGTTACATTTTTCGCAATACATTCAGACCCTCGCGATATTCAGCGAAGACAAGCAGCAGGAGATCCGCTGGCTGTTTGATTCGCTGATTAATAGCTTGGCTATTGCCGAACGTAACGCCCTGTTTCAGCACCATGCCTCTGCAGCCCCCTCCCTGCATCATGCAAGAAACCTCATGTGGTTTTTACAGCGCAGCTTGCAAGGGTTACCGGATCCTAGACTTGTCGGCCATCTCAACGACTTTTTTTACATGCTCGATCGCTCTATGGATCACAGCATGCAGCTGCCGCTTGAAGAAGACTTGCAAGAGCTTCGGCTCTTGGTTTGCGATTTGCAAAAAGGCTGGGAAACCCTACTCATGCCCACGACGTCAGGCCCGGTAGCGCCCTCGGACAAATCTACAGAACTATCCGCTGGCCTTCGGGCATAACGTTGCAAGGTTTAGAGGTATTCAAACAAGCTTAGCTGAGCCACTTTGGCGAAAGAGGTCTGGGTCGCTTCCAGCCGGGTCATTTCTTGATTGAAGCGCGTAATGGCTTCTGCGTAATCCAGATCCTCTGCATTTGAGAGCATGCTTTGCAACCGCAACCGAGTATCTGCATTTATTTCTAGCTGGGTTTCTACGCTTTGGATCTCACTGCCGACTTTGCCAATGGCTAGTGATAGACCATCGTGCAGCTGCGTGACCTCGCCCAAAGCGCGCTGAATGTTAACGTCGTCGCTGCTTTGTAAGGCCTGAGTGAAATCGTCAAGCGCTGCAAAAAAACCAACGCCTTCAACCCGATCCGGGACACCCACCGCGCCATCGGTTACCGCAATGGCGTCGAACGTCGGGCCGGTGCCAGGGTCCATGGCGTCGTTGGTTTTTGCAGTAAACACCAAATTGTCCCCGGACAGTGCAACGGTATAGGCAAACGCTTCGTAGTTTTCGTGACTGGTGATATCGGTTAGCAGATCTTGCTGATCAACGGGTGCATTGATGCCGGTGTGATCGAGATCGATGTTTGTGATGCCATCGTTCAAGTTTTCTATCGCGTTGAAAATCGACAGATCATTGACGGCCACGGTAAAAGTAGCCGGACTTCCCGGAATCGTTCGATCCGCTGAGGCAAAAACGTCTAGACCATTGCGGTTTTTACCCAACTGACGCTCATCGCTGACGTTAACCAGGGTTTGGCGCGCGTCGCCCATGTACAAAACGGTACCGTCCGGCTGGGTTTGGAACGCGTCCACCCCGGTGTTACCGCCAGCAAAGATTGAGTTGCCGTGCAGGTCACGGCTATTGGCAATGCTCAGTAGCTCGTCCCGTAAACCCTGCACTTCTACCGCAATAATTGCCCGGTCTTTATCCGACAGCGTGGCGTTTGCACCCTGTAAAGCTAACTCTTTTATCCGCACTAATATGTCTGAGCCATTGGTTAATGACGTTTCCTCAAACTGATATCGGTCTTTGAGCTGCCCCATTAGCACCTGGTAGGTGTCCTCTTTCGCAATGGCTCGATCAAGATTTTCGATGGCGCTAACTTTCATCGTGTCATCGGAGGGCCTCACGATTTCTTTACCCGTGGCCAACTGCTCTCGGGTTTTCGCAACCTGACTCTGGGTTTGCTGCATGGTGTTTAGCGAGCGCTGAAAACTGAGGGCTGTGGAGATTTTCATAAGTAGTCCTTAGAGCCTCAAGATCGCGTCAAACAGCTGATTGGCGGTTTGAATCAGGCGCGCGGAGGCTTGATAAGACTGTTGAAAACGGATCAGATTCGCCGCCTCTTCGTCCAAATTCACCCCTGCGATCTGATCTCGAGTTTCCGTTGCCTGCTCAAACACCACTTGCAGCGCTTCCTGAGTGACTTGGGCCTGTCGCGCCGTAGTATCGGCCTGATTCAACAGTCCCAAGTAGGATTCATGCAGGGTGTCGTTTTCGCCCAGCAGCTTGGCGGCTTATAGGTCGATCAGGCTCAAGAGATTTTCGTTGCTGCCAACACCATCGCTGTTGTCGTCGATGGTAAATAGATCACCGGCTGCCGGAGGGCTGTCTAAGGTGATCTGCAAATTTTGATACACAATGGGCTGACTCGGTACATAGGTGCGTTCGGCCAAAATCGTGCCAGAGCGAGTATCGCTTATTTGATAACTGGAATCCGATGTGAAGCTGATCTCAAGTGGTGATGACCGCAACTGCAGCGCATCGGGCTCGTTAGTTTGATACGCCGCACTCAACCCAGCAGTGCTGCCAACAGAACCCGTGGTAAAGATCAGAAGATCCTCGCTCAAAACATCGGGCACCTGCAAAGTCGTGGTCAAGCCCAGTCGCGCCAGATCACCAGCGTTGCCGGTTTCGGACAGAGTCAAGGCCACCGTTCGCGCACTGTTATCGCCGCCGGTGCGAGTGGCGGTGATGGCGATACCCGCTTGGATATCACCAGAAATATCCGTGAACACTGCGCTATCGGTGCCCAGGGAAATGGTCTGACCTTCATAGCCTTGAGCGTTGGTGAGCACTAAGGCGCCGTCAAAATCCAGCCGTGCTTCCACATGAGTCACGGCAGATTGGGCGTTTATGGCGTTAACCAGTTCTGTGGTATTGGCAATGGGCGTGGCGTCGTGAATGACGGTACCGCCGATGCTCAGCGCGCCAGAAGTGCTGGAAATCTTCGTAGTGGGTATGCGAATTTCATTTTCCGCGCTGGCGTTTAATGCCAAACCTTCGGCGGCAATGGCGGTATTGAGCCAATTGACCACGTCGCTGCTACTTAAGGAGGTACCCGGACCCAATTCCAAAGCCGGCAATGCCACGCCATCCAGCTTGAGCGCGCCCTCGGCGATCACCGTCATCGTGTCCGCGCCGCTGTTGGTTAAGCTGGGCAACGCTGCGCCGCGCAAAATGGCTTCTGCGGTAATTACGGAACTGCCGTCGTCAGCAACATCAAGGACCGCACTGGCGCTGGCTCCCATGGACCAGGTTTTATCTAAGTAGGGAGTGTCACCGTTCAAATAGGTATCGGAGTAGGTGCTGCCAGAAACAAAGCCGTTTTGCTCGCTGAGCATGACGCTGCGCTGGGCATCGCTCAGCGCGCTACCGAAAAGATGTCGGCCATCCCTGGTAAACACCTGTAGCTCTGCATCGCTGCCTGCGCCCCGGGTCATGGTCAGCTGCAAATCCGAGGTGCCTGCCGCAATAACGGTTTTGGCCAAGGAATAACTGGCGCTAACAGACAGCGCAGCGTCCGGATTGTTGTTATTGACCAGCAGCGTATCGAGTCGTGGAATGCTATCCAGCTGGCTCGAAGCGGACATCAATTGAATGGTTGCACTGGCATCGCTGACATTCGCAACGTTCTTAGACACCCGAAATAAGTCGCCGGCCGCAATCGCTTTGGGATCTTGAATCGCCATGGCAATACTGCGCGCTGGTCGATCTTCACCCACCACGCGAAGTACATCACCGGATTGGGGTTGACCGCTGATGCTTACCGTCAGTCCATTAATGGCAATTTGCGCTGGTGAGCCTACCGACGCATAGCGTAGGCCTGACTGGGTATCTTCTGCCACCCAACGCGCATTCGCCGCATCGAAGGTGATGTCGACTGGGCGCAAGTTAGCGCTGGACGATTCGTTAACGGTCACGGCAATGGTAACGCCGCTCTTTGCCATGCTGTAATCGACCACGAAGTCCGGCTGGCTGCTGAATAAGTCGCTGCCCGGGCCTTCACTGAGATCCATGCCTTTGGCGTGGGCCGCATTGATCTCACGGATAAAGGTAGAAGCGATGTCGTCTAGCCGACTCATGGCCGGGGCCAGCATTTGGTCGCGGAAATTGAGCAACCCTCCCAGCTCGCCACCAATCAATCCAGACAAATTCACTGGGTTGTCATAAGGACTAAGCACCAGTTCTGAACGATTAGGGGTACCGGGTAAAAAGTTCACGCCCATGGGCGTGGCTGACAAGCCATCCACCACCAGAGCATTACCGGCATTGGCGCCGATGCTGACGGAAACGGTGCCATTAGCGGTTTCGCTAACCGAAATCCGGGTAATTTGCGCCATATCCCGCAGAACCTGATCGCGACCGTCCAGCAGATTAGCAGGCTGCTTTGCCACATCCGAGGCTTTTTGCAGGTTGGCATTAATGCTGGCCAATTGCTCGGCCAACGCATTGAAGGCATCGACTTTTTCTGCTGCCAGGCGACGAGTTTCATCGTCCAGACCATCCAATTGGGTGGCCAATCCATTGAAACGCGATGCCAAGGTTTGTCCGTCGCTGATCACCTGATTACGCAGAACTTCAGATGACGCATCCACGCTCAACGCCCGCAAGCTGTCGAAGAAACCTCCCAAGGCCGGGGTTAAGGACGCGTTTTTGTTGCCAAAAACATTGATTAGTTGTTCCGTGTTTTCGATCAGCGGCGCCTGGGCATTTACATCGGATATGCTCATGCGCAAGGAAGATTCTACCTGGCCGTCATAGGCTCGACGGATACCGTCAGCAATAGCGCCGCTGCCTAAATAGAACAAACCGTTCTTGGTGGGCAGGCCTTCCTGCAAGTTCAGATCCTGGCGTACATAACCATCAGTATTGACGTTCGCAATATTGTTGCTCACCACAGAGAGGGCGAGCTGACTGTTACGTACAGCAGAGCTGCCGATGGAAAGCAGGTCTGTCATCGCTGGCCTCTGAGCTGGGCGTTAGGGCGCGGCGCTCGCTGCAATTCGTAACCGCTGTCGGTTTGCTGCAAGCGATAGCCGGACTTGTTCGCTATGGGTAAAAAATCCTGAGTAGGTTTTCGGCGCGGATCAAAATTCAGTTGATTTTGTAGTGCCTGAGCGATACCAAAGGTGCCCTTGCCCGCCAGCTCAGTAGACAACTGCTGATCGAACATGGACTCGTAGGTTTTGGTGGCTTCAGAATCCAGCAGGCCCGAGCGTTCCGTGGCTTCGCGCATGGACTTGAGCATCATGTTGATAAAGATGGCCTCAAACTGCTCGGCCACCTCTTGGGTCACCTTTTCCTTACCCTGAACAGCTCCCGCGCGCATTTGCGCCAGGCCTGCAAAGTCCAGGGCGCTGGTCATTCTAGGATCTTGGGTGAGAGCGTCATTCATCGGGACTAAATCACCAGCAATTCGGCGCGTAGGCTGCCGGAGCTTTTCAGCGCTTCTAAAATGGCAATCAAGGACGACGGGCTAGCGCCGACTTGGTTCACCGCTTCAACGATGTCACGCAAGTCCACGCCGGGTTGAAACAGAAACATCGGGTTCACTTCTTCTGCCACCTCAATGTCGGCGTTTTGCACCTCGGCAGCTTCGCCACCGGCACCCAAAAGACCTGCTTCCGGTTGCACAACTTCGTTGGTCGCAGAAATAGACACCGACAAACTGCCTTGGGTCACCGCTGCAGCGGTTACTTTCACCGTACGCGAGATCACAACCGTACCCGTGCGAGAGTTCACCACCACTCGAGCCTTGGGCTCGCCGGGGATCACATCAATGTTCTCAATCATGCTTAAGAAGCCCACGCGCTCAGACAGACCCAGCGGTGCTCGCACCGCTACCGAACGAGCATCCAGCGGATTCGCGGTGCCGACGCCAAACTTGTCGTTGATGGCATCAGAAATCGCGCTGACCGTCGTAAAGTCGGTCTGATGAGCGTTGAGAACGACGAATTCCGATTCGCCAAAGGGTGTGGCAACCGCCCGTTCGACGAGGGCGCCATTGGGAACTCGGGCCGTGGTGGGTACGCCAATGTTGATTTCTGAACCAGCGGCGTTGACTTCAATACCGGTAGTGGTCAACGGGCCTTGAGCCAGAGCGTAAATTTCTCCATCGGCACCGCGCAGTTCCGTGAGGATCAAATTGCCGCCACGCAGGCTAGTGGCTAGACCGATGGTTGCAACGTTAACGTCAACAGACTGTCCGGGCTTAGCAAAGGGCGGCAAGGTGGCGGTGACCAGTACCGAGGCCACATTGTCCAGCTTGCTTTTGTCATAGGCTAGGTTTGCGACGCCACGACTGAAAAGATCGTAGTTGGATATGGGACCGTCAACGTCGACGCCCAATCGGTCTAACACTTTCTTCAAGCTCTGAGCGGTGAACGAGATCTTGTCCTTGTCTCCAGTGCCTTGTAGACCGACCACCAAGCCATAACCGATGAGCTGGTTAGGTCGCGCTCCGGCGACGGAGGTTAAATCTTTGATTCGATCCGCCATGGCGTTGTTAACGGCCAGAGGCTGGAGCACTAAGGCGATGGCCAAGGTCCAGAATTTTAGCGTTTTCGTCATCATCAGAATGGCCATACCTTGTTCACAATGTTCGTGCCCCATGGCACCTTGGCGACGGCAGACAAATCTCCGGAACCTTCATAGGAGATTCGGGCGTTCGCCAGCCGTGAAGACAACACGGTGTTATCCGGTTGCACGTCTTTTTGATCCACCAGACCCAGCAGTTGAATGGTTTCGCTCCCCTCGCTCAGGGTCAGGCGCTTTTGGCCTTTGATGAGCAGGCTGTCATTAGGCAGTACTTGAATCACCGTAGCGGCAATGGCGCCGCTCAAAGACGCGGCTTGATTTGCGGTGCCGGCGCCTTTGGATTCGATGGTTAAATCATCAAAAGGAATAACCTTGGCAGCTTTTTCAAATCGGTTGTCTTGTAAGGCGAAAGCGCTCTGCAGTGCTTTGAGCGGGCTATTAGTGCCTTCTCGTGTGGTTTCAACACCACTTTGGCGCTGGGCCTGAGTAGACTCGGTTAGCACCACGGTAATGATGTCGCCTACCTGGAAATTCTTTTTGAAACCGAAGCGATAGCGCGCGCTGGTATCGGCAAAAATGGAACCCGTCACAACGGTATTGGCCGCGGGCACCATGGGCGTGACAGGCTCGAAGGCCTGGTCAGGCAAGATGGGCGCCAGCCGGGCTGATGCGCAACCCCCAGCCAGTACCGAAGCGACCAAGGCTGTCACAAAAAACGATTTACCCAACATCATCTAGGCCTATAGGTTGTTGTTGAGGAAGCGCAGCATGGAGTCCACGGCGGAAATCGCTTTCGAATTCACTTCGTAGGCACGCTGGGTTTCGATCATGTTGACCAGCTCTTCAACTACGTTGACGTTGGATGCCTCAAGCATGCCTTGGGCGATGCGGCCCGCGCCCTGCTCGCCAGGCACCAAGACAATGGGCGGGCCACTGGCTTGGGTTTCGCGGAAGAGGTTTTGTCCTAGGGATTCCAAACCGGAAGCATTAACAAAGCGTGCGACCTGAATCTGACCGATCTGCTGGTTACCGCCGCCATTGGCCAGCTCTACGCTCACCGTGCCATCGGTACCCACAGAAATGCTTGCCGCTTCCTGGGGAATCACAATCTGGGGCTGCAACAGATAGCCTGCGCTGTTCACTAGCTCGCCGTTTTGCGACAGTTTGAAGCTGCCGTCACGGGTATAAGCCACGGTTCCATCAGGCTGCAAAATCTGGAACAAGCCCGGACCTTCAACGGCCAGATCCAGGGCGTTTTCGGTAGCAATCATGTTGCCCTGACCCTGCATTTTCTCCGTTGCAACGATGCGGGTACCGGTACCTAACATAAATCCGTTAGGGGCATTGGTGTCTGCGCCGGTCTGACCGCCAGCCTGGCGAATGTTCTGGTACAGCAAGTCTTCGAACACTGCCCGGTCGCGTTTAAAGCCGTTGGTATTAACGTTAGCCAAGTTGTTAGAGATGACACTCATGCGTGTTTGCTGAGCATTTAGACCCGTCTTGGCGACCCACAACGAAGCATCCATATTTTTTTCCTTTGCAAGCGCTTGCGCTCCTATCGTGAAGCGCAGCGCAAATGTGTTTTTAGCCCAGGCGCATCAGCGTGTTATTGGAATCGCTCAAATCGCCGAGTTCTTTCACCAACTTCATTTTCATTTCGAAGGAGCGCACGCCGTTCATCATCTTCACCATGGTGTCTACGGCATTCGCCGCACTGCCCTCTAACTGGCCGCTGGAAATCGACACCAAGTTGGGTCCAGAAGCAAAGTCACCCGCTGGGGCGCCGGCCGCTTTGAACAAACCATCGTTCATTTTCTCTAGTGGCGTTTCGCTGGCGTCACGTAGCATCAGGCGCGCAACTTCTTGGGGCTCCGCTACCTCTTGCTCAGGATCTACGGCGTAGACCACGCCTTCATCTGAGATGCTCAATATCTGGTCTTGGGGCGGCACAATGGCAGCGCCGCCATCGTCCACAAGGACCTGCCCGGTGACGAGAGCAAGCTCGCCATTTTGGTTAACGCGAATATCGCCACGCCTGGTGAAGGCCACTTCTCCAGCTTCGTTGCGTACTCCCAGTACAGTGAACCCGTTCATATAGATGTCCATGGGGTTACCTGTCGCGATGCGGCTGCCCGGTGACAGGTTCACAAAGCTGCTGGGCGCTGTTCCAGCCAAATACCGGGTTTTGAATCCATCGGCATCGACCCGATAAGATTGAAGGGCAATCTGGTAGGCCTTCTTGAATCCAATAGTGGAAACGTTAGCCAACTCGTGAACCGCGTTGGTTTCTTGCAAGCGCTGAGCATTGATCGAGCCCACCGCGGTATAAATACCCTTATCCATTACGGCTTACCTAGCTGCGGATGTTGATGATGGCTGAGGTCAAGGCCGAGGAGGTCTCAATAGCCTTGGCATTGGCCTGGAAGTTACGTTGCGCGGTGATCAAACCAACCAGCTCTGTGGTGAGGTCTACATTGGATCGTTCACGCGCACCGGCTCGAATGGTTCCAAATCCTGCAGTACCTGCCTCACCAAATGCCGCAGCACCGGATTTAGCAGAGGACAGATAAGAACTGTCACCGTTCTGGCGTAGACCTTCGTTACTGGCGAAAGTCGTCAGTACGATTTTTCCGAGGGATTCCTGGGAGCCGTTGGAGTAACTGGCTACCACCAAACCGTCGTCACCGATGTCGACACCCACCAAGTCACCCTCGGGAGAGCCGTCTTGGGACTGGGCCTTAACCGCAAACGCTTGAGAAAACTGGGTGGTTCCGGTGTAGTCGATGCTCAAGTTCAACGCACCACGACCACCAGCCAAGAACACGGTATCCAACTGAGCGCCGCCGGTTGGCGAAACCAAGTTGCCGGATGTATCGAAGGTCAATTCGCCCTTATCCAAGAAGATGGGTGACCATTCCGGCAAGGTAGAGAATCCGTCCGCACTGGCGGTTTCAACGCCAAATTCGTCAATGTACTTGTTCACAGACACGCCATTTACGGTATCTGCAGACTGAGAAGGTTTGATCCAAGTGGTGGTGGAACCACGGCCAGAGCCTATGTTCGCTAGGCCCCAAGTCGCAGAACCCGACACCTTAATGAAGGAATCCGTTCCGGTGGTGCCGGAGGTGAACACCAATCCGTTGGTGACAGGGTTGTAGTCCACGGTTACCCCAGAGACGGTACTACCGTTTTCTGACGCCAGCTGGTTAATGCCTTTTTCCAGCTCGACGATAAAGCTGTCCAGGGTGTAACCCGAACCGGTGGGCAACACCAAGGTGCCTTTCACATCGTCTACAGACACAACAAAGGTGTTGTTCGAAACGTCCACGGAGAAGTTGTTATTCACGTTTACGGCGATAGAGGAGCCTTGGCTAATCGCAGGCAACGAGACCACCCCCCGAACAGCCTCTTCAGAGGGTAACTCTGAGTAAAGCGAATCCGCGGTTCCCGTTACCTCAAACCCCATAAAAGCGGCGCTGACGAGATTGGCTTCTAACGTTAGATTGCCATCGACATCCGTTGCCCCCGTGGGCACTCCGGTTACGGCATCATAGGTAGGAACAGAGAAGTTCACGGCTACCTCAGACGTATCACCAGTGGTTCCCGAGGCGAAAGAAAAGGTTTGTCTCGCGCCGTCATAGCTTACTTTGATGCCGTAGCGTTGTTCGTTGCTCACTCGCTGTAACTCACCATTTGGCGTGACGGTCTGTCCGTAAGAACCCACAGAGTCCACAGGTACCAGCGTCGGCGTGGTTTTAAAGAGGTTGTTCGTGGCATCAGAGCTTAAGGCCACCGTATCGGATGAAGCGTTAGGAGCGAACAGAAATTCCCGGCGGGCATAGTCATAGGACGCGGTAACTTCTCCAGCGCCCAGTGCGGCATCTAGCTGTCCTTGGATAGCCGAAACCACCTGCTCTGTAGTCGCGGTTAAACGCGCAGCATCCGTCGTGAAATTAGCCGAAAGGTCAATGGCCGCAACTGTGGTGGCACCGCCGGTGGTGAAGTTGACCTTGAAGGTACGGGCACTACCGGTGGTTAAATCAAAGTACCGCTCATCGCCAAACTTCACGTTGAGCTGGTTTTGAATAATGGCGGCTAACTCAACTCCCGTATAGTTGCGGTTATTGTTCGCCAGCGCTGATAGATCTACCGTCGCAGGATTGCCCGAATTATCGACGTCTACCGTCATAAAATTTTTCAGCTGCGCTGTTGTAAACGCGCCACTGGTTACGCCGGTACTGAAGTTATATCCCTGGTCCGCGGTTAAGTCGTTTGGCAGTTTGGCGCCTTCAACGGTTGCTGGCACTGACGTGCGCACATCGGTCAGATCGTCCAAAGAAAATTTCTGGGTCTTACGGTTTACCAGCAAGTCCTCTACCTCAGAGAATGGCTTGAGCGTGCCGTATTTGTTCACGTACAGCAGCTCTTGGTTATCGTCGGTCGCTTGCTGCAGGGCTGGGTTTACCTGGTCATCACCAACAAATACATAGGTTTGATATTTGTTGGTTGGCGAGTTAGCCGTTGCGTTAGCGGTTTTTACGTAATAAATCGTTGCCAGGTAAGAGTTACCCCCGC
>JAYOSS010000011.1:3806-32221 GCA_038139355.1 Gammaproteobacteria bacterium | reverse complement strand
CTTCGTCGGCCTTGGCGTTGCCGCACTTGCCTTCACCGCATGCGCCTTCGTCGGCTTTGGCGTTGCCACACTTGCCTTCGCCACATTTGCCTTCGTCAGCCCTTCGTTTTTTAGCAAACTGCATGTAGCCGCTGTCCAAAGTTGAAGCGCCGAGACGGGTGATGCTCTCATCTGATGGCGCAGCTTGGGCTAGAGTTGGAGTTGACAGCGAAGCAGCCAAGGCCGCACTTACCGCCAGAGCAATGGATTTTTTGGTGGGTTTATTCGACATAGCAGAGACTCCAAAAAAATGGATTGAATTGAGATTGATCGTTTGCTTAGTTGTCTAGCGAGGGCTCCTTTGAAGCAATCCTTGTGCAATGTTTGTGAGCAAATCGAGTTCCTTGAGATTACGATTGACTCAAGATTCAAAAACGAGCACCCGACGAGCTGTAGCATCTGGCTGATCAGTGGTCGCTGTTGGCGAAAAACGCCCTGTTAAAAAGTCCTGCTAAAGAACCAGGTGGCTGTGATCGCGAAATTCTCATCGGCTGCTGTTATGCGCCGGTTATCGTTTCTATAATCTCCACTCTCCCTTGTGCAAAGAGCCCAGTTCATGGATGAAGCCCAGAAAGAAGTCTTGTCCACCCAGGAAGACGATCGCTACCGTGCGGGTGGTTCGCGCAAACCTGTGCAGCGCAGTGGTGGCGGCTTAGGCACTACGCTATTGCTGGCGGTCATGGCCGTTGGTTTGGCAGGTGCGGCCTGGTTTATTGCGAATCAGCAACAAATCCTCGTGGCGGAACAAGCCAGAGTGGACGACGCCAACGCGCGACTACAGCTTTTGGAGCAGCGACTGGCAGCCACGGACAACGCAATGAGTCAGGAGGGGCAGGATACCAAGCAGCAAATCAACCTTTGGGAATCGGAAATACGCAAGCTCTGGGCCATTGCGAACGAACGCAATAAAGAGTGGATTAAGGCCAATCAGCAACAGCTTAAGACGGTTTCTGCAACGTTGAAGAGCGTTAGCGCGAGCAACCGCGACCTCAAGGCTGCAGTGGGCCGCCACGATGAGGCGCTAAAGGCGCAGCAACAACTGATCGATCAAGTCACCAGTTTGGAACTACAGCTCCAGCAAATGCTGCGATCGCAACGAGATTTGGTGGACCAAGGAAATCTGGCATCTCAAAATCTGGCAAAGATTGAAGCCAACTTGCGGCCGCTAGTGAATGAAAACACCGAAGCGGTTTTGGCCTTCGATAATTTTCGCATCGCGACCAATCGCAGGCTTGTATCGCTGGAACGAGAGCTGGTCCGTCTGCAGCAGTTGGGGGGTGCGTCAGCTACGGGTGGCGCCGTCAGCCCCTAAGTAGCCGGTAATTAGATCGTCCTTTTCCGCCCACAAGGACTGCACCCAGCGGGCGACCTGAGCACTTTTAGGGTTAGCGCTTCCAGTGGCTTCGATGTCCGTTTCCAGATCAGGTAAGTCGCGATAGCGAATATCAACAACAACGCGCTGGCTCTTGCCCTGCAGAAAATCCCAGAATGTTGGCACCCCATCGGGATAGACCAAGGTGACGTCCACCACGCCATGTAACTGGCTCCCCATGCCCTCTAATAGGTAGGTTATGCCACCGGGCTTTGGGTTCAGTAAGTGCTTAAATTGGCCGTTCTGACGTTGAAGCTTCTCCTCGGTTTGGCGGGTGCCTTCGGCAAAGTTCAGAATACTGGTCGGGTGATTTTTGAACCCTTCGCAAACCTTGAAGATGTTGTCTCGGTCAGCATGCCGAAGTTCCGGGTTCTTCTTTATCTGCTCCCGACTGACGCGCTTGACGTAGGGAAAGCCCAGGGCGTACATGGCTGGGCCAAGCAGCGGTAGCCAGATAAGCTGAGATTTCGTGAAGAACTTGAGCGGCGGCACATCGTCCAGCAGATACGTCTGCAGAATCAAAATGTCCGCCCAAGTTTGATGATTACTCACCACCAAATACCAGTGCTCCGGCGAGAAATTCTCACGACCCTGCCAATGCAATTGTGGCGTCAGTAAATTCAGCCTTTTGATCATCCAGCGGTTAGCCTGGGTCCACCAGATGATGATTCGATCCAGTTTGGCGCGTACCGGACCTTTGCCGCTGGCAGGCGTCAACAGAAGCTGCACGTACCAGACGAACAGCACGCTGCAAACGCCGATGGTGACGAAAGCAATACAGGTGATGGCTACCAGGCCTTTAATGATGTGCATGAGAGAACGCCGCTAACGGATGCTGCATGTTGGCATTGTCGAAAAGCGCCAGCAATAGTGGTGCGTCATGAATCCATCGCACTGTCTACAGATCTTGCAGCAGCAGTACACAGGCACAGCTGATGACCACCACACCCACCAGATTTAACACGATTCCTTCGCGCACCATGGTCTGAATGGAGAAGCGGCCGGTGGCAAAGGTAATGACGTTGGGTGGAGTGGCAACGGGCAGCATAAAGGCGCAGGAGGCACTCATGGCTGCGGGAATCATGAATAACGCTGGGTCCGCGCCAGCCCCTAAAGCCGCCGCCGCCAGAATGGGCATTAATAATGTGGTGGTGGCGAGGTTGCTGGTGACTTCCGTGAGGAAGGTGACCGCCAAACAAATGCTGGCGATCATCATCAGCAGCGGCAGTGTTGAAAGGCCCTCCAAGGCTTGTCCGATGTCGGAGCTAAGTCCAGAGTTAATGAATCCCGAGGCAATGGTGATGCCGGCGCCAAATAGCAGCAACATGCCCCAAGGAATGCGTTCTGCCGTATCCCAGTCCAATAGCCGCTCGGTTTCTCCTTCCCCCGTGACCTTGCCTGACGGAATGACGAACAGTGCCACCACAGCTAAGAAAGCCACCATGGCGTCGTTTGCATGACTTGCAGAAAACCACTCGCTCCAGCCGCCCCAAGGGCCTTTGCGGGTAATCCACAGCCCAGCGGTGACGGCAAAAACCGTCAGCACACGTTTTTCAGCTAGGGTCCATTCGCCAGGTTGTGGCAGCGCCACGCCGCCGTCTTTGGAGACATTTCTAGTGATCCAGTATGCCGCGATGGGTAAGAGCACCAGCACCACCGGGATCGCCCAAAGCATCCACTGGCCAAAACTGATGGTTGATCCGGTGACTTCCGAATACACGCCCATAAAGACTAAGTTCGGCGGGGTGCCGATAGGCGTGCCAATCCCGCCGATGCTGGCGGCATAGGCAATGCCCAACAGCAGTGGTCCAGCAAGATGGGCATCGTCGGTTTTCTCCAATGCTGCCAAAGCCACCGGCAGCAGCATGAGCGTCGTGGAGGTGTTGGAAATCCACATGCTCAAAAAAGCACTGGCGCACATAAAACCAAAAACCAGTTGTCGGGAACTGTTGCCGCCAAAGGCTCGGAGCATAAACAGGGCCAGCCGCCGGTGAGCGCCACTACGTTCCAGTGCTGAGGCCAGCAAAAATCCCCCAAGCATAAGCAAAACCAAGGGGTTCCCATAGGCGGCGCCCAGTTCCTTGGGCGAAATGATGCCAAATAGCGGTAGCAGAGCCATGGGCAGTAAGGAGGTAGCCGGAATGGGAATGGGCTCAAAGATCCACCAGATGATTACCCACAAGGTAACGCCAAGAGTAATAGCGCCAGCCGTGCCGCCGCCGCTTTGCCACATCACAAAACAGGCGCACAGTCCGACCAGAGGTCCCAGAGAAAGGGCCAGCGCACGAGGATTAGGGTATGGTCTTGGCATGGCCAACGAGGTTAGCGGACATGGCAGACACTTTCTATTGGTATGACCTTGAGACAACGGGCACGAATCCCAAGTGGGATCGTATTGTCCAGTTCGCGGGTCAGCGCACGGATGCGGAGCTCAATCCCATCGGGGATCCGCTGTGCTTCTTTGTGCGACTGCCAGAGGATGTGTTGCCAAACCCTGATGCCGCGTTAGTGACCGGCATCACCCCAGCCAAATTGGCCCAAGAGGGCATATCTGAATTTGATGCGCTGCAACAGGTGCTAGCCGAGTTTACGGTGCCGGGAACCTGCGCCCTGGGCTACAACAGTTTGCGGTTCGACGATGAGTTTATTCGTTATGCCCTATACCGACATCTGCAAGACCCCTACGCCCGGGAATATCAACAGGGCAATACCCGCTGGGACATTGTGGATTTGGTGCGGGCAGCGGGAGCACTGCGACCCGAGGGCATACACTGGCCCCAAGACGAAGCAGGTCAGCCGGTCTACAAACTGGAAGCCCTGACTCAGGCCAACGGCATCGACCACGGTCAGGCCCACGACGCCATGTCCGATGTTTATGCCACCATTGGTATGGCTCGGTTGCTGAAAGAAAAGCAGCCCAAGCTCTTCGACTACTATTACAGCCTACGGCAAAAGAAGGGTGTCAAAGCCCTGTTAGAACCCTTCGGCGCGCGCCTGTGTGTGCACGTGTCTGCCATGTACGGCAAAGATCGCCACAACTTAGCTCCAGTGATCTCCCTGACACGGCATCCCAGCAATACCAATTCCGTGGTGGTGGCAGATTTGGGCCAAGACGTCGAGTGTTTGTTGGATTGGTCTGAGGACGAAATTCGCCAAAAGCTGTTTGTGGTCAAAGGCGAAGTCCGGGCACCGCTGCGGGAAGTCAAAATCAACCGTAGCCCCTTTGTTGCACCCTTTGAGGTACTGACCGATGAAAACCAGCAGCTGTTGGGCTGGTCGAACAAAATCATCAAAGAACGTTGGCGACGTCTGAAGCAGCCTGCCATTGCGCAAAAAGTTCGGCGTGCCTATGTGCAAGACGGGATGCCCAGTGAAAAAGATCCAGATGCTGCGCTGTACGGTGCTTTTTTGCAGGAAGAAGACAAGGCTCGAGCGAATCATTTGTATCGAGAAATTGCAGCGGGGCGCTGGCCAGAGCTGGATTTTCGTGATGAACGTTTGCCTAGTCTGGCAGCGCGCATGAAAGCCCGCTCTTTTGCTCACCTCATGTCACCAGAAGAATGGGAGATTTGGCACGAATACGTAAAAGACAAACTGTCCGGCGATGGCGACTGGCTCAATTTGACCGGCTTACATGAGCGTCTGGACGAATTGGCGGCTGAGGATCTGGCACCATCCCAGCGCGCGCTTCTGCAGGAGCTTGACGAATATGGCGCAGGCCTGCGGACCAAGTATGGGCTGGCCTAACAAATGAGCGAAGTCTCTGAGCCCAGCGACAGCGCTGTCAGTTTCCGTCGGGTCGGCAAGTCATTCGGCGAGGTGGCGGTATTTCGCGATTTGACCTTGCAGCTGCCCATGCACCAAACCACAGCCATTGTCGGTGCCAGTGGCAGCGGTAAAACTACCTTGCTGCAGATGATTAACGGCATGGTGCGACCGGACGCCGGTGCTGTGGACGTGATGGGTCAGCCGGTACCCGTGGAAAATCTGGAGGCCTTCCGCCGGGGCATTGGCTACGCGGTTCAGGGGGCTGGGCTGTTTCCGCACCTGACGGCCGAACAGAACGTTACCTTAGTCGCCAAGTTGGAAGGGTGGTCCGAAGCCGAGGTGGGCACCCGTTTTTTACAGTTGCTCAGTGCCGTTGGATTAGCCGTCGATGTGGCCGGGCGGCTGCCGCGACAACTGTCTGGGGGACAGCAACAGCGTCTGGGCATTTGCCGCGCTTTGATGTTGAAACCGTCAGTGCTGTTGCTGGATGAGCCGTTTTCGGCGGTGGATCCCATCACACGATTGGGGCTGTATGAGAGCTTTGAACAGGTGCAGCAAGCGGTCCCAGTCACCTCTGTATTGGTGACTCACGATTTGCGTGAGGCCAAACGTCTGGCGGATTTTTTAGTCATCTTGGATCAGGGCCAGGTGGTGCAAAGCGGCAAGCCTGCTGAGGTGTTGGCCCATCCGGCCACCCCTTATGCCCAGCGGCTGATCGAGAGCCAGTTGTCATGAAAGCGCTGCTGTACGTCTTGTGCTTGAGCCTGTTGAGTTGGGCAAATCCCCTATGGGCGCAAAGCGCTGAAAAGAGCGTGGTGGTTGGCAGTAAAAATTTTGGCGAGAGCTTTTTGCTGGCAGAAATTGCTGCCCAGGTCTTAGAAGCACAGGGCTTTGTGGTAACCCGACAGCTCGGTCTTGGCGGTACGCTGATTTGCTACGAAGCCCTGAAAAATGGCGAAATCGATCTATACCCGGAATACACCGGCACCTTGAGTCAGGCAGTGCTAAATCTCCCCGGTAACCCAGGTAGGGAAGAACTCAACCGGGCTTTGCGCGCGGATGGTTTAGAGCTGCTGGACGAATACGGTTTTAACAACACCTACGCGGTAGTGGTGAGTGACGCGTTGGCGAAAAATCTGGGGCTGGAGCGTATTGGAGATCTGCACAATACGTCACTGACGTTTGCCTTCAGTCATGAATTTTTGCAGCGCGAAGATGGCTGGCCCGGCTTAGCCCAACGCTATGGACTGACATCGGAAGTTACCGGCATTGAGCATGGCCTTGCGTATCAGGCCATTGCCGACGGCGCCATCGATGTGACCGATGCTTACAGCACCGATGGGGAACTGCAGCGCTACCAACTGCGTATCCTTGAGGACGATCTGGGGTATTTCCCGGAATATCGGGCCGCCACGCTGGTGAAGACCAGTGCTTCTGCTCAGCTCAAAGAGGCTTTAGCGGGGTTAGGCAACATGCTGAACGAGTCCCAGGTCCAGGCCCTGAACGCCGAAGTTGTGCTTCAGGGGCGTAGCTTTGCTGCGGTAGCCAGAGACTTCGTCAGGGCAAACGCCGCTGCTCTGGGCTTGGCTAATGGCGCCCAACCCCATGCGTCCTCATCCTGGTTACAGCAGAACTGGGTGGTGGAGCTTTGGGGGCATTTTCTCCGTCATTTGCAGCTCACCGGCTCTGCTTTGGCTGGCTCCATTGCCATAGGACTTGGCTTGAGTGTCCTGGTGTATCGGCGACAACGCCTAGCGGACGGCCTGGTTTATCTGTGCGGATTGCTACAAACGGTGCCATCCCTGGCGTTATTGGCCCTGATGATTCCGCTGTTCGGCATTGGCTTTGTTCCCGCCATCATTGCATTGTTTTTGTACTCGCTGCTGCCCATCGTCCGTAACGCCATTACAGCTCTGTCGCATACGGACTCGAACTTGGTCAAAGTGTCGCAAGCACTGGGTTTGAGTCCTTGGGAGCAGTTGCGGTATCTGCGCTTGCCTTTAGCCATGCCAGCCATCTTCGCCGGAATTCGCACCTCGGCGGTGATCAGTATTGGTACCGCCACATTAGCTGCGTTCATTGGCGCCGGTGGGCTGGGTGAGCCCATCGTTGTTGGTTTGTCCCTCAACGACACCGATATGATTCTGCGCGGAGCGATTCCAGCCGCCATGTTAGCCATTGTTGTTGAACTGGCCTTCGGCGGATTGGAGCGTCGCATCAGTCCACCTAAATAAAGACATGAGTCCAGCCGGTGCACGGGCCATACTGTGCACCAAAGAGTAACGGGATAGGGAGTGCGCTTGGAGCCACTACAAAGAGACAACATTCGACTGGCGGCAACGGTGATGATCGTGCGCGACAAAGCCGGTCATGATTCTGGAATTGAAGTGTTCATGATGAAACGCCCGGGCAAGGGGGATTTTCCGGACCTGCACGTGTTCCCGGGCGGCAAAGTGGACGAGGCAGATTGGCAGCCCGGACTGTGTCCCGGCCTCACCGATAGCGAAGCCAGTCAACGCCTGGGCATTGCAGCTGGGGGATTGCGTTACTGGGTTGCCGTTGCCCGGGAGTGTTTTGAGGAGTGCGGTGTGTTGTTGGCTCGGGACAGCGCTGGCGTCATTGGCATGCCCGACGAGCAACGCCAGAGCCTAGAGCGCAGTCGCCAACAACTGCTTACCAATGATCTGGCCTGGCATGACCTACTCGCGAATCACCAGATGACCATTGCCAGCGACAGGCTGGTCTACTTCAGCCATTGGCTGACGCCACCATCGGTACCGCGGCGGTTCGATACCCGGTTTTTCTTAGCGGCCTTACCTGAGGGTGAAGTGGCGCTTTCAGATACCCAAGAGACCATTACCGGCGAGTGGATCGAACCGAAAACCGCGCTGGCCAATCATGGCAGCGGCGTCTGGCAGATGATCGACCCGACTTTGCGATCATTAGAGACCCTCCAAGGCTTTGCCAGTGTCGAGATGGCGCTGACTCAGGTTAGAGCCGAACAGCATGTGCGCGCATGGACACCGGCCCTCGGCGCACAAGGCATGCAGCGGTTTCGTCCGGATTTCGACCAGTAGCAAAAGACGATTAAGGAATGAAGGAAAGACGTTGAGTGACGACGAGTTAACCTGGCAGCGACTGAACTCCCGCTACGAAGACGCTGGTCTGATGCTGTTTGAAAAGCGCATTGATACCCTGCGGAACCCACGGAATGGCAAGAGCTTCGAGCGCTTGGTGTTGGAGTCCGTGGACTGGGTAAACGTGGTTGCCTTGGATGCCCAAGGGCGTTCGCTGATGATCCGTCAGTTTCGCTTTGGGGTAGGCTATAACACCCTGGAGACTCCGGGCGGCATGGTGGATCCGGGTGAAGACAGTAAAACTGCAGCGGCTCGAGAGTTGCTTGAAGAGACCGGTTATACCAGCGACAGTTGGCACTATTTGGGTGCGGTGGAACCTAACCCTGCGTTTCACAATCACTTTTGTCACCACTGGTTGGCAAAAGATGTGGTGGCAAGCGAGGATCAGAATTTAGGCGCTGGTGAAGCGATCAGCCTAGAATTCATGAGCCAAGCAGAAGTGCGGCAAGCGGTAGAAAGCGGAGAACTTAAGCATGCGCTGGCGTTGTCGGCACTGTCGCGAGTGTTTCCCCTTTGGCCAATGCCCTTTGTGTTGCCGGATCCGAGCGATACTTGAACAACCTGCCGGCGCCGTCTGGCAGCTCATTGTTGATTTTGGTTTGACCTTGGCCTGAACTTGAGGGATGGGCGGGGCGAAAACGGCAGGGCCATGCACTCGTTCGCCTTCGGGTGATGGGTTGGTATCGTGATACGACGAAACGAAAAGTACGTGAGGACGGTCTGGTGACAGAACAAAGCCCAGATTCATTGCGATTCATCGAGTTGGTCAGCGGGATCTTGGGTGGCGAGCCTATTACGCTATCGTCGGAATTGCAGGTGATGTGCGACGCACTGATGCGGGCCCGACCAGATTATCTCTTGCTCGTCGATGACCAAGGCAGCATTCGCTTTGCCACAAACGCCTGTAGGGAACTGTTTGGTCGCGGTGCCACGGAGCTGGGAAACGAGTCCTTGCCCTCCCTCATAGCACCGCCGGACCGCCCGCTGCTGGAGGAGTTTATTCGTCAGCAGCTGACACCGCTGCAAGGCCAGACTTTTGCCAAGGTAGGGCCGCTGGATTTGCGGGTTATTCAGGTGGATCCAGAGACCGGCGCGACAACCCTGCGTTGGGTGGCCATTCGCGTTGCGTCCGCGGACCTGTTTCGAGATTCCCACTCTTCCGGGGCCTCATACTTTTTCAGTTTGACCGATATCACCCATCGCGAGGCGGAAGAAGAGCAAATCCTGAAAAAGCTCAACTTCGACGCGCTCACCAGTTTGCCCAGCCGCTACAATATATTGGCCCAGATCGAACAACACATTGAGCGTGGCAGCCCTGGCCAGCCCGAGCCCTTTCATTTGGTGTTTTTCGATTTGGATCGGTTTAAAACCATCAATGACGCACTCGGACATCGACTGGGAGATGAGTTTTTGGCGGCGCTGTGCAAGCGTCTGCAAGGTCTTTTCAGCACAGATCAGGTGCTGGGTCGTTTTGGTGGAGACGAGTTTCTGCTGTTTTTGCCCCAAAGACAGGACCTGAATGCGGTCTCTGCACTGTGTCTTGAAGCCCTGGATTTGCTGTTGCAGCCTATCGAGATTCAAGGTTACACCCTGTCCTGTGGTGCCAGTTTTGGTATCGCTCGATACCCAGATCATGGCAGCACCGTGGATCAGCTGATTCAAGCCGCCGATACCGCCATGTATCACGTCAAAAGCCAGGGCGTGGGTGGTTGCGCTGTGTTCGATACCAGCATGAACGCGGAACGTTTTTCGGAACTCGAGCTGGAGCAAGAGTTGCGTGAGGCGGTGACGCGGCAAGAAATGTTCGCCGTTTATCAACCCCAAGTGTGTCTGAGTACCGGCGAAATCAAAGGGGTCGAGGCGTTGCTGCGCTGGCAACATCCGCGTATGGGCGTTCTAAAACCGGCGACGTTCCTCACTTTGGCAACCCAGGCCGGTTTGATGCAAGAAATCGACTCCTTGGTTCAACGCCAGGCCATCGCCCAAGCTGGGCAATGGTTAGAACAGGGCATCGAGGTAGATTTGTCCATCAATTGCTCGGCGGCACAGCTGGAAAGTAAAACCTTTCTCTCGGAGTTAGTCGCTCTGTGCTCCAGCAGCGGTTTTCCATTAGATCGCCTGAAAATCGAACTCACCGAGCAAACCTTGGTGCGCCAGATCGAACATGCCGCCACCAATATTCAGCAGGCTCGTGGCTTAGGTATTCGCGTTGGTATTGACGATTTTGGTATGGGTTACTCGTCGTTGAAGTACCTGCGAGATTTCCCCGTGGATTTGCTCAAGATTGATCGGTCCTTTATTCAAGACTTACAGACAGACCAGGACGCCGCCACCGGCGTGAGTCTGGTAGATACCATTATTGCTATGGCAAAGGGCTTAGGGCTGACATTGATCGCTGAAGGTGTGGAGCGGTCGGCCCAGCTTTCCTATTTGCGCGCTCAGGGCTGCGATCAAGCTCAGGGGTTCTTTTTTGCAGAAGCCTGCGATGTCGCGCAAATGACCGAGATTCTGCAAGGGCCGGGATTTGCCGAGCGGTTGGCAGACTGACCACCATCGTTACCGCTCGTCCAGACCGATGATTCAATATTTCGCGGATGAAATTGAAGGATTTACGCGCGGGAAGCGAGCACCCAGCCTGCGTTAGCTCTATAGTAGAACCTCAGCAGTATTCGGACAGTTCGGTGAAAGGATTTACCACTAAGGTCGTACACAACGATCGATTGGACCCAATTGAGCACGGGTCGTTGCACAAACCCATACACGCCAATGTGGCTTACGGCTACGAGGACGCCAGAGACTTAGCCGCGGTGTTTCAGGGCAAGCAAAATGGCTACAGCTACGGCAGACAGGTCAATCCAACGGTCTCTGCCCTAGAAGCGAAGATTTCAGTCATGGAAGATTCCCTGACCAGCGTTTGTTTTGGCACTGGCATGGCCGCCATTGGAACGACGCTTTTTTCCTTGCTGCGAGCCGGAGACCACGTCGTCTCCAGTTCTTTCCTCTTCGGCAACACCAACAGTTTATTCAACACTTTTGACCAGCTAAGCATTGGCGTGACGTTTGTCGACGCTACTTCTTTAGAGGCAGTGGCTGAGGCGGTGACACCACAAACCCGGTTGGTGTTTGTGGAAACCATTGCCAACCCCCGCACCCAGGTAGCCGATCTTGCGGGCATTGGCGCCTTCTGTGCCGAGCGGGGCATCGTCTACGTGGTAGACAACACCATGACGTCTCCATACCTGTTTCAACCCAAGCATGTGGGTGCCAGTCTGATCGTTAACAGTTTGACCAAGTACATTGGCGGACATGGCAATGTGCTAGGCGGTGCGTTGACGGAAACAGGTAACTTCGACTGGACCTCGTTCCCCAACATCTACCCGGATTATCAGGGTGGCGATGCCAGCAAATGGGGGATTACCCAAATCAAAAAGAAAGGGCTGCGTGACTTTGGCGCCAGCCTAGGTCCAGAAGCCGCCCATCACATCGCCATGGGTGCAGAGACCTTGGCCCTGCGGGTTCAGCGGCAAAGCGATAACGCCCTAGCGATATGCCGGTTTTTGCACGATCACCCACGAGTTAAGAAAGTCTATTATCCGGGGCTGGAAGAGCATCCTCAGCATCAGCGGGCAAAAGAGCTGTTTCGAGCCTACGGCGGATTGTTCAGTTTCGAACTCAGTGAAGACGTAGACCTGTGGCAGTTCTTGAATCGGCTCAAGGTCATCGTTAAGTCCAGCAATTTGGGCGACAACCGCTCGCTGACGATACCGGTAGCCCATACCATCTATTACGAGATGGGCCCCGAGCGCAGAGCCAGCATGGGTATTGATGAATCGTTGATCCGTATTTCCACGGGCATCGAAGATCGTGAAGACTTGCTGGCAGATTTGGCTGCCGCATTAGAGTAGGGAGTAGATATGAGTCGACTGGCAGGAAAAGTAGCCGTCATTACTGGAGGCGCAGGTGGTATTGGTATGGCAGCGGGCAAGCGCTTTGCCGCCGAAGGCGCTCAGGTGCTCTTGGTGGATCTTGACGAGCAGGCCCTAGCAGATGCTTGTGCCGAGATTGGCGGCAACGAAGTCAGTTACTTAGTCGCTGACGTAACCCGGGCTGAGGACAATGCCCGCATGGTGGAAACCGCGACAGAACGTTACGGCGGCGTGGACATTTTTCTCGCCAATGCCGGTATCGAGGGCGATGTGGCGTCCATATTAGATTACGACGAAGCGCGCTTTGATCAGGTGATGTCGGTCAACGTCAAGGGCCCGTTTTTGGCGGTGCGAGCGGCGGTGCCGGCCATGCGCTTGCGCGGTGGCGGCAGCATCATCATTACCTCCAGTATTGCTGGCGTCCGTGGTGCCGCGTCCTTAGCGCCCTACGTCACCAGCAAGCATGCTGTGATCGGCTTAATGAAATCAGCGGCTAAAGAATTTGCGGCAGAGGGTATTCGGGTAAACACGGTGAACCCGTCGCCGGTACAGACTCGGATGATGCGTTCGATTGAGGCGGGCATGTTGCCCGACAATCCTGAGGCAGCTCAGCAGACCATGGCTGCCAACATCCCCATGCAGCGCTATGCCGAACCCGAAGACATTGCCAACATCATGCTTTTTCTGGCCAGCGACGAAAGCCACTTCGTGACTGGCTCCACGTATTTTGCCGACGGCGGCAACACGGCCTAGGGCCGTGGGCCACAGCAATGATTAAGCGCAAATTCATTTACTAACCACACCACACACAGCGAGGACAAGTCATGGCCGAGGCGGTACTAGCAACAGACCTAGACCTACCCAACAAGCGGACGGGCAAGGTGCGCGATCTTTACGATGTAACGCTACCTTCCGGGGAAGAAGCGCTGCTGATTATTGCCAGCGACCGCATCAGTGCTTTTGATGTGGTTATGCAAAACGGTCTGCCTGGAAAAGGCGTGGTGCTAACGCAAATTTCCAAATTCTGGTTCGATCACTTTTCCGGCAAGATCAATCATCACCTGTTAAGTACCGATGTAGCAGACGTGCCGGGTTTAACCGATGTTCAGCGCACGGCGTTGAATGGCCGCATCATGCTGTGCCGCAAAACCGAAGTGGTGCCCATCGAGTGCATCGCCCGTGGATACATTACCGGCAGCGGCTGGAAGGACTATCAAAACAGCGGCGCGGTCTGCGGCATCCAGTTGCCAGCAGGGCTGAGAAATTCGGATCGTTTAGAACAGCCACTGTTTACGCCTTCAACCAAGGCCGTGGACGGTCACGACGAAAACATCAGCTTCGATGAAGGCGCGGCTATCGTCGGCAAAGAGCTGATGGAATGGTTGGGCGAAAAAACCTTGAGCCTGTACAGCGCAGCCCGAGACTATGCCGGTGAGCGAGGCATTATTCTGGCAGACACTAAGTTTGAATTTGGTCAGATTGAAGGTGTGGACGAGCCGTTGCTGATCGACGAGATCTTTACGCCGGACAGCTCGCGCTTTTGGCCAGCAGACGATTGGGAGCCCGGCCGCGAGCAGGTCAGCTTTGATAAGCAGATCGTGCGCAATTACCTCGAAACCGTGGTGGCGAGTGGGGACTGGGATAAGACACCTCCAGGGCCGGTCTTGCCCGATGAGGTTGTGGAGCGCGGTATCGCCCGCTATCTCGAAGCCTATCATCTGCTCACCGGCGATCATCTGACCCTCTAAGCGCCGGAACCAAGAGTGAACTGGGGCGAATACAAGGCTCTGTGCGACCGGCCAGACTACTGGTCGGCTTGGATGGCCAACCAGTGCATTCAGTTGCTTCACGGCAGCGACCTTGCCGGCGCACAAGAGGCGTCGGCGGTGCTGCATCAAGACCTTTGCCAGCCAGCCCTTGCGCGTCCAGTGGGACACAAAGGCAACGCAGATACTTGGATGTATCAAGTCAATTTGTCCGCGGCCCAGTGCGAGATCTTGCTAGAGGCCATTAGTCTAGCCCACGCACAAGGCCGTCGAACCACTGGGACTCAAACCCGTGGCCTTGGAGGATTCGCCGAGCATTGCCAAGAGCTGCAACGGTTGCGACAAGTTGACGCGTCGGCGGATCCAAATCATGTCTAGTGGCGGCAAGCCCGCCCGGCCACAACGTCCCGCTGTCATTACCAAGGTATTGATTGCCAATCGGGGCGCCATCGCTCGACGCATTGTCCGTGCTTGTAACGAACTGGGGGTGGCCAGTGTGGTCGTTTATTCTCCCGCCGATGCCGCGGCGCCCTATCTTGAGGAGGCGTCCCAGGCCTATCCGTTAACAGGTTTGCGTCCTGTAGACAGCTATCTGGATCAGCACCAGCTGCTGGAGATTGCCCGTCAAAGTGGTGCCGATGCGGTTCACCCGGGTTACGGATTTTTATCGGAAAATTCGACCTTCGCGCGTGCAGTCATAGAGGCTGGCATGGTGTTCATTGGCCCAGATCCCTCGTGGTTAGAGCGCATGGGGGACAAAGTGAGCGCCCGACGCATGATGGCTGAACAGGGCATGACCACCTTTGCTGGCAGTGATCTCGTCACGGATTTGGCGTCAGCGAAACAGGCAGCGGAGCAAATTGGCTTCCCCCTAGTGGTTAAACCTTCCGGTGGCGGCGGTGGTATGGGTATGCAGGTGGTTCAAGACATGGCAGGGCTAGAGCGGGCCTTAGCACAGGCCAGGGCCGTGGCCGATGCCGCGTTTGGCAACGATGACTTGTATCTGGAGCGCTGGATCGAAAAGCCCCGTCACATCGAGTACCAAATTCTCGCGGATGAGCATGGCAACGCCATGCACCTGTACGAGCGGGAATGCTCGGTGCAGCGTCGGCACCAAAAACTCATCGAAGAAAGCCCGGCGCCAGGTGTAGATCCCCAGTTGTTGCGCCAGCAGGCCGATCTAGGTACCCGGGTCTGCGCAAAGCTGGGTTATAACAACTTAGGCACCCTTGAGACACTCTACAGTCAGGGTGAAACGGGGTTCTTGGAGATGAATACCCGCATTCAGGTGGAGCACGGCGTCACCGAAGAAGTCACCGGTATTGATTTAGTGCAGCAGCAAATGCTGTTGGCGGCAGGGGGGCAACTGCCCAGCGTTGTGCCCATGACGGGGCACGCCATTGAGGTGCGTGTATACGCCGAAGATGCCCAAACCTTGATGCCTTCCACTGGCGTGCTTCGCGTCTTTCAGCCGCCCAACTTGCATGGAGTTCGGATTGAAACTGGCTATCAACAGGGTCAGGAAGTCAGCCCCTATTACGATGCTCTGCTTGCCAAAGTCATCGCCAAGGGCAATACCCGCGCCCAAGCCATCGGTCGTGTCCTGGTGGCGCTGCAGGCCTTTCAGATCCAAGGTGTGCAAACCAACGTGGCCTTGTTGCTGCGCGTGCTTCAAGACCCGGAGTTTTTGGCCGGCAACGTGGATACAGGAATCGTTGAGCGCATCTTGCGTACTGGCCGAAAGGTTAGGGCGTTGTAAAAAGACTG
This sequence comes from Gammaproteobacteria bacterium, assembly GCA_038139355.1. Taxonomy (GTDB): domain Bacteria; phylum Pseudomonadota; class Gammaproteobacteria; order Pseudomonadales; family Azotimanducaceae; genus UBA4421. The sequence continues at coordinate 16,446 of JAYOSS010000011.1, read as the reverse complement.
AGGGTGAGATGCCGAGGCCAGGCTCAGATGTATCCTAGGTTTGAGGATTTCAATTCAAATACGGTCTAAGGCCTCTCTTGGTGGTATTTCATTTGCCAGGTAACGCCGTTAAAAACTTAGATTGATGAGCAAATCGCGAAGTGGCTGACGTCTTTCCTTATGTCGATCTGATGTCCATTACGCACTCTTGGCTCGCAAACTGACTTCCACGTTTAAGTTATCTAGCAGCTTTTTCAGCGTGTCCCACTTCGGCGAAGCGCTGCCTGAAAAAATCTTATAAAGGCTCTCGCGCCCCAGGCCAGTCTCCTTAGCAACTTTGCTAACGCCTTTTGCGCGTACCGCGTTACCTAACGCGATAAGGAATATTCTAGGGTCCTCGTCATGAAACGCTTCGTTAATGTACTCGACGATTTCCTGATCGGTGTGGAGGAAGTCGCGAATGTCGAGTGGTTTGGTTCCAGTGATCATAGTTCTGCCTTTAATTTTTTGGCCAACGCAACGTCTTTGCTTTGGGTCGATTTGTTGTCGCCACAGAGTAATACCACGACGGTTTTGTCTTTGATCGTGTAGTAGATGCGGTAGCCTTTCCCCAGCCGCACCTTCATTTCGCTAACGCCATTGCCGACAGCTTTACATTCCCCAAAGTTGCCTGTGGCGACGCGGTCAATTCGCTGCAAAATTGCCTTTCGGGCGATGGGATCTCTTACCCCTCTGATCCAGTCCGAAAATACAAAGGTCGTGATGATCTCGTAGCCCATCAGATTAGTGTATCCTTAAGGATACAACAAGCGCCTACCGTTTATCCCCCCAAACAACCGGCGGTCGGAAAAGGACTAATCCATTGGCCGAATGGTCAGGTGTCTGAAAACGCTTTCCTTCGAGCAAGGTGATAACGCTACCCTCTGAAAAGCCCAAAGGCGGTGCTATATTTCCTCGGCTGTAATAACCATAGGACGTTCATGGCAAAGCAAGACATTGAAAGTGAGGTCACCGGCAATGTGTGGAAAGTGCTTAAAGGCGCCGGGGATAGCGTAGATGAGGGCGAAGTCATCATGATTCTCGAATCCATGAAGATGGAAATACCCGTGGAATCGCCAAGCGCGGGCACATTGGTAGATGTGCTTGTTGCACCCGAAGATCAAGTAGAAGAAGACCAGGTCGTAGCGGTTCTGGAAACCTAAGCAAAAAATATAACCAGCACAGAGAAGGGGAAAGTAATGAGTTCAGATTTGGTTACCATTGACATCAACAACGGCATTGCTGATGTCCGTTTGAATCGTGAAGAAAAGTACAACGCTCTGAGTCCAGAGATGTTCGACGCCATTATTGAAGCGGGCCAATCTTTGGCCGACGCCGATGATGTGGCGGCGGTAGTGCTGTCTGGCAATGGCCGGGGTTTCTGTGCCGGTTTGGATATGGCGAGTTTTGCCTCTATGTCCGACGGCTCGCGCAAAGCACAAAGCGGCACGCAACCGTTGTTGGCGAAAGACAATAGACCTGAAAACCGCGCTCAGCGGCCTGCCCTAGTTTGGAAGCGTCTGCCCATGCCGGTTATTGCCTCATTGCATGGCGTGGTCTTTGGCGGTGGCTGCCAAATTGCACTGGGTGCGGACATTCGAATCGCGGCGCCGGACATAAAGATGTCCATCATGGAAATAAAGTGGGGACTGGTGCCGGATATGAGCATTACCCAAACCCTACGCGATCTGATGCCCTTGGACGTTGCTAAAGAGCTGACCTTTACCGGACGCGTGCTCAACGGTGAGCAGGCGAAAGACGTAGGTCTGGTCACTCGGGTGGCCGATGATCCCTTTGCGCAGGCCATGGCGTTAGCCGAGGAAATTGCGGGTAAAAATCCTGATGCGGTGCGTGCGGGTAAAGCGCTGTACGAACAAAGTTGGCACGCGGATGAGCGTACCGGATTAGAACTGGAGGCCTCATTGCAATCTGGCTTGATTGGCAGCGCCAATCAGGTCGAAGCGGTGAAAGCGAACTTTGAGAAGCGGGCCCCGGCCTTCGCTCCGGCCTCCAAACTCACGGCAAAGTAAGCTTCATGAGCTGGGACAAGGAAGTTCAAGAACTGCAGCGGCGGCGTTACCTGGCTCAACAGCAGGGCGGCGAGGCAGGTATAGCCAAACAGCATGCCCGCGGCCGCATGACCATCCGCGAACGCATCGACGTGTTGCTGGACGATGGCACCTTTCGCGAACACGGGCGTGCCACGGCCAGTCCGGTCTATGACGATAACGATGAGTTGCTCGAATACGTACCCGCCAACTACGTTGTCGGCTTTGGGGCCATCGACGGTCGCCGGGTTACGGTCGGCGGCGAAGACTTCACCTTGAAAGGTGGTTCTCCCAACGCCGCGGGTTTGCGTAAAAGCGTGTATGCAGAGCATTTGGCGGTGCAGTACCGCACTCCCTTGGTACGCATGTTGGAAGGTGGTGGCGGTAGCGTCAAAGGCGGCGCCAAAAAAGGCGGCACCGTGGGCGATCCGGTGTATACCGAACCTCGATTCAAAATTATTGCCGATGCCATGGGAGTCGTGCCCGTGGCCTCGGCAGCTTTGGGTGCCGTGGCAGGATTTCCCGCCGGGCGTCTGGTGGCCTCACACTTTTCTGTGATGACCGAACACACGGCCCAGGTGCTGATTGGGGGCCCGGCCCTGGTGGAACGTGCCCTTGGTGTGAAGATGACCAAGGAGCAGTTAGGTGGTGCCGAGGTGCATTTACGCAGCGGTATCGTTGATAACTTGGCCGCTGATGAACACGACGCCCTGGCACAGATTCGCCGCTTCTTAAGTTACCTGCCCAGCAGTGTCTGGCAGCGTACCCCGCGGTACGTTGTTGACGATCCCGTAGATCGTCAGGAACAAGAACTGTTGTCCATAGTGCCCCGCGACAGCAATACCGGCTTTGATATGAGGCATATCCTGCAAATGATTTTTGATCAGGGTAGTGTCTTTGAAATCGGCGCCCTTTATGGTCCCAGCCAAATTTGTGCGCTGGCAACCTTGAACGGCCAACCCGTTGGCGTGTTGGCCAATGACTGCCTGCATTACGCCGGTGCCATGACCGCAGAGGCTGCCCAGAAATACCGTCGTTTCGTGGAAATGTGCGACACCTTTCATTTACCCATTGTTAATCTGATCGATCAGCCGGGCTTCATGATCGGACCTGAGTCCGAGGCCGCGGGCACCATTCGCTATGGCATGGCAGCCGTGGCGGCAGCGGCCCAATCCACGGTGCCCTGGGCGGTGATACAGGTACACAAGGGTTTTGGCGTGGCCACCGCGGCACATTATGCGCCCGGCGCTTACATATTAGCCTGGCCTTCCGTAGAATCCGGGCCGCTGCCCATAGAGGGTGGCGTGGCGGTGGCGTTTCACCGCGAAATCGCTGCAGCCCCGGATCCCGACGCCAAGCGTCGAGAACTGGAAGAGCGATTGCGTGAAGCCCGATCACCGTTTCCACGGGCAGAGTCTTTTGCGGTTCATGAACTGATCGATCCGCGAGAAACCCGCCCGGTTTTGTGCGAGTGGATCGATTGGATTCAGCCTCAACTGGATACCCTAACGGGCCCGACGCAATTTCCAGCGCGCCCCTAATTCGTGGGCCGCTAAACCACCAATATTGGAGAACATCATGTCTATTTCTTTTGCCGATCAAGTTGCCATCGTTACCGGAGCCGGTGGCGGCCTGGGACGTTGCCACGCCCTTGAGCTAGCCCGTCGGGGTGCCAAGGTGGTCGTCAACGATTTGGGCGGTGCCATGGACGGCAGTGGCGGTTCATCAGACGCTGCTGAAGCCGTGGTTGCAGAAATCAAAGCCATGGGTGGGGAAGCCATTGCCAATGGCGGCTCGGTATCTGATCGCGCTGGCGCCCAAAGCATGGTGGACGACGCCATGAATGCTTGGGGTCGTGTAGACGTGCTCATCAACAACGCCGGTATTTTGCGCGACAAGTCTTTTTCCAAGATGACCTTGGACGACTTTGAAATGGTGGTAAACGTGCACCTGCTGGGCGCTGCCTATTGCTCACACGCGGTGTGGCCCATCATGCGCGAGCAGAACTATGGCCGCATTCTGATGACCACATCCCCCAGCGGTTTGTACGGCAACTTCGGTCAAACTAACTACAGCGCAGCCAAGCTTGGCCAAGTGGGTTTGATGAACAGCATGAAAATCGAAGGTGCTAAGAACAACATTCACACCAACGCCATTGCTCCGGTCGCAGCGACTCGTATGACCGAAAACCTGATGCCAGAAGAAGTGCTGGAAAAGCTTGGGCCGGAACTGGTAACCCCAGCAGCCATATTCTTGGTCAGCGAAGACGCACCAAATGGTGTGATCTTGCAGGCCCAGGGCGGTAAGTACTCACTGGCCACCGTGGTTGAAAACAACGGCTTGGATCTGGGTGTTGATGCCAGCGCCGACGATGTGGCAGCCAACTACGAAGCCATTGTCGAAATGACTGATCTCAAGACCCGAGGCATGCTGCAACTGTAGTTGCGCGAACGATGCGCAGCCGCGACGGCATTTACAGATCGTGGCTGCGACGTTGCTTGCAGAGATGTTTCTAAACCGGCGAGGCTGACTGGCATGGCCGCACTGATACTGACCCTCATTCTCACTTTTTTATCCACAGGTGTGCTTTGGCTGCTGATCGGGAGCCGTTTGGCACTGGCAGAAGACTCCCGGGAGAACGACTTGGCCAATTTGCTGGCCTACGGTCTGGCGTTGTTGCCGGTGAGCTTTGTGCTGGTTTTCTTTGGCATAGGCGGTTAACCCGCCGTGGAACTGCCAATTGATATCGACACCGTAAAGGGGTTCTTACACCACGACGAAGGCAGCGCGCTGTACCAATATGCGCGCAGCAGCGCATCCCTAGGCCCGTGTTTGGAGCTGGGAAGCTACTGCGGCAAATCCACGGTTTACCTAGGCACCGCAGCCCGGGACGCCGGTAGCCTCGTGTTTGCAGTGGACCATCATCGCGGTTCTGAAGAGCATCAGCTGGGTGAGGAATACCACGACCCGGAGCTTTTCGATGCCACTCTAGGGCGCATGGATTCGCTACCGGCATTGCGTCATACCCTGGCGCGGGCAGACCTAGAGGCCTGGGTAGTGCCGGTGGTGGCTGCCAGTGCGCAACTGGGCCAACACTGGACCACGCCCTTGGGTATGGCGTTTATTGACGGCGGTCACAGCGAGGCAGCGGCGCAAACAGATTACGATATCTGGAGCGCGCATATCCGCCCAGGTGGCATCTTGGCCATTCACGACGTTTTTCCCGATCCCGCAGATGGAGGCAGAGCCCCGTTCAATATTTACCAACGCGCATTGGCGTCTGGGTTATTTGCCGAGGTTGAAATGCGTCGAACCTTGGCGATTTTGCAGCGCCATTAGGCGGGTGAAGAGCTGCCTTGTAAGGGCTCTATGGTTTTGAACAGCTTGGCGGCTGGCGTGAAATCAAACAGCGCGTCGGCGGCCAACAGCACCGCGCCAGCAGTCCAGGTGGGTTTTTCATCTGGCCAGCAGGCATCGTCGGGAAACACGTAGCCAGTCCACCAACTACCGTCCTCCAGCTGAAAACGCTGAATGTTCTGATACAAGGTCAGCGCTTGCTGTCGTCGCCCCGCCACCACACAGGCCATAATCAGTTCGCAGGTTTCCGCCACCGTGACCCAAGGTTGGTCAGACACGCAGCGGCAACCCAGACCCGGTTCAACGAAGGTGTCCCATTTGGCGTCCAGCCTTTGCGTAGCTGCGGTGCCGGTAATCACACCGGTAAGCACGGGGTAAAACCAGTCCATGGAATATCTGGCTTTAGACTCCCAGGTTCGATCGAAGCGTTCAGGCTTGTGCAGCAGGGCAAGTCCCAACCGGATCCGAGCCTGGTGCCAATGTTTGCATTCTTTACCCAGCGTGTGGGCGATGTGGCAGGCACAGGCCAAGGATTTGTAAATAGCACTACAACCGGTAATTAAGGCATCTTCCGAAGTGCCGGTTTCGCTGTCCACGGCCCAGTAAATTTCCCCGCTAGGGGCCTGTTGGGAAAGCACAAAATCCACCGCCCGCTGCACCATGGGCCAATGGCGTCGCAGCAAATCTGGGTTTTGATTAAGTAAAAAGTTATGCCACAGCCCGGTAGCGACATAGGCGACAAAGTTGGTTTCTGCTCGGCTGCCATCCGCCACCTCTTCATCGCGATAGGCAGCAAACCAGCCGCCGTCTGGGCGCTGCATGTTGGCCAACCACTGAAAGCCCGCCTCTGCGGCCCCCTGATAGCCAGCGATGCTGAGACCCATGATCGCTTCCACATGATCCCAGGGGTCTGTGATGCCACCGTGGAACCAGGGCAAGGCGCCGCTGGCTAGCTGCAGATCGGCAATGTAGCTGGCGGTAGCGGACAGGTTATCCGGAAGCGGTGTCAATCTCTGGGGGTTGGGTTGCTTAGTCATGACTCAGCTTGTCTAAAGTACATGACGACGCTTTTACCCAAAATGGGATTGAGCAAACGATCCAGGCTCTGGGTCAGCCACGGGCGCTGCATTAGATCCCAAACCAGCAAGCGGTGATATTGCCTGACCAGGAAGTGCTCCTCCTGGCGTCCCCAGAACAAGCACTTAAGCCACCAGTAGGGTACGTGCAGGCTGTGGGCCCAATGTCGGCCAAGAAATCGCATCCCCAAGGACTGAATCTGCTGGCGCAGCCGACCGGCCCGAAAAATGCGTACATGCCCGCCTTCGACTTGATGGTAGGCATCGCTGAGCTGCCAGCAGACCCATTCGGGGAAGTACCGAGGCACGCTGACAGCGAACAGCCCGCCAGGTTTCAGCACACGTTGAATTTCTCTGAGAAAGCTAGGGTAGTCGGGTATGTGCTCAAGAACCTCGGAGCAAATCACCTGATCAAAGGTGTTGTCGGCAAAGGGCAGTTGGTGGCCAGTGCCCTGAATAAAGGCGCAGTAGCCGTTTTTGCTGGCAGGCCAAGCGAAGTCATTGAGTCGACCCTTGGCCGTACGCAAGTCCTCAAGGCCGAGGTCTAGACCCACAATTTCAGCATCCGCCGCCAAAAACGCCGAAATGCTGTGGCGTCCTTCACCGCAGCCTAAATCCAGCAGCCGATCACCGGGCCGAATGTTCAGTCGATCAAAATCAATGGTTTCAAGACTCACGTTTAATCACCTGGCGATAGTGCTGAACAAACTGACTGGCAGCACGCTGCCAGGAAAACTCGTTAACAATGCGGGTGCGGCCAGCCTGACTCAAGCGCATTCGCTCTTCCGGGCTGTCCAGCAACTGTCGGATTCCTTGTGTCAGCGCCTGGCTATCTGCTGCCGGGACAATGACCCCCGCATCCCCAACCACTTCCGGTAAGGCCCCACCATCGGTAGAAACCAAGGGCACCTGGCAGGCCATGGCCTCACCCGCCGGAAAACCAAACCCCTCGTATTCCGACGGCACTACGGCCACGCTAGCCCGCGCGTACAAAGCAACGATGTGGTCAAAACCAATGCCGTGATGAAAGTCGATGCGGTCAGTCAGCCCATGGGCCTGAATCTGCTGCTGGGTCACGCCACCGGGTTTGGGCGCCCCGATAAAGGTCAGCTTTAGATCTGGGTAGTGCTTAACCAGCTCCGCCACAGCAGGAATCAGGTGTTGGGTGCCCTTGAGAGGTTGGTCCGCGCTGGCGGTGGTGATTAGGTGATAAGGCTCGCGCGCAACCTGGGGTAGCGGCCGGAACAACTCGCTGTCGATACCGTTTAACACCACGTGGATTCGTTGCAGCGGAATATCAAACGCCGCGCTGATGTCTCGACGGGAGTTTTCACTGACGGTAGTGATGTGCGGCAGCAGGCGCGCCACTCGTATTTGCATACCCAAAAAAGCGTGCCAGCGCCGGATCAGCAGTCGCAGCCCCCAACTCGCCGTGTTTTTCAGAGCTATGTCCCGGTCAAAGGTAATGGGGTGGTGAATGGTCGCGGTGACCGCATAGCCGCGCCGCCGCAGCCCCAATAATCCCGTGCACAAGCTCTGGTTGTCGTGGACGATGTCGTAGCTTGGGCGCTGGCGTTTGAAGTAACGCACCAGACGATGGCCAAAGGTCAGGGGTTCGGCAAAACCACCACTCAAAAAAGACAGCCATTCAATGACGTTTATGGGATCTCGCCAACGCCCATTGGCGAGGGCCCGAGTGGGTTTAGGGTGCTCGAAGAGGTTTAGGCCCGGCAGCTTGATCAGACCCACCCGAGGGTCCAGATGGGGGTAAGGCTCGCCGGAGATAACGTCTACCTGGTGGCCCAGATCCACCAGAGCCTTGGACAACTGCTTGATGTACACCCCTTGGCCGCCGCTGTAAGGGTTGCTGCGATAGCCCAGCAGCGCAATCTTCAGTGGACCAAGGTCTGAAGCCGGAAGTGGGGCTGTTGAAGCATCCATGCTGCAAAGTAGGTCCGGCCTTGAAGATCGATCATGGTAGAACACCGCTGGCATTCTGGATAGCCAAAGAGGGTTGGGCCTGGTGGTTCTAGCCATTTGGTATTTGTATCCAATATGAATAAAATGCTCGACCTTGCCCACAAACCTGAAAACGATTCATGTCAAATATCGAGATTCGCCACCTGCGCACGTTGGTGGCTCTGCGCGAAACCGGCAGCCTAGTCGAGGCTTCGGAAAGGGTGTTTTTGACCCAGTCGGCATTGTCCCACCAGATTAAGGAGCTGGAAGGGCGAGTCGGCTGTGCATTGTTTATGCGTAAGACTCGACCGGTGCGGTTTACCAGTGCCGGCAACCGACTGTTGGACTTAGCTGATGAGGTGCTGCCCCGCTTGCACAATGCCGAGATCGATTTGCAGCGTTTGGCCGGTGGTGAGACCGGCCGCATCATTATGGCCATTGAATGTCATAGCTGTTTTGAATGGCTGCTGCCGGCCATTGACGCTTATCGGGATCAGTGGAGTGATGTGGAGCTGGATATCTCCAGTGGCTTTCACTTTGCACCGCTGCCCGCCTTGGCCCGGGGGGACTTGGATCTGGTTATTACGGCGGATCCAGTGGATGAAGTGGGGATTCACTACTTTCCTTTGTTTAGCTACGAAGCCCAGTTGGCGGTAAGCAAAAATCACCCTCTGGTGGACAAGCCTTGGGCCGAGCCTGGGGATCTTGCGGATCAGGTGGTCATCACCTATCCGGTAGATCAAGACCGTTTGGATTTGTTTACCGGATTTTTGCGGCCTGCTGGAGTGGAGCCAGAGCGTGTGCGCCATGCCCAGCTAACCACCATGATCGTGCAGTTGGTGGCCAGCGGACGCGGGGTCACCTGTCTACCCAATTGGGCGTTGTTTGAATATTTGCAAAACGACTATGTGGCGGTGCGCTCACTGGGGGAGGAGGGCATCTGGCCGACTTTGTACGCCGCGGTGCGTGAAGATCAGGCCGATGCGTCCTTTATGACCGCCTTCATCGAAGTGGCCAAGCAGGTGTGCTTCGCCAATCTTCGGGGCATCGTTACTGCGGAGCTGGGTTAGTCCGCTACAGCGCAAAAGCGCTAGCTAGAGCGCAGCAGTCGGCCTGGCCGGGCGCCGGTGTCTTGGTCCATGTTGCGGGTCACCACGCCGTTGTTGAGCGTGGCCAAATAGCCCTTGGCGCCTTGCATCAGGCGCGAGCCGCCGCCGGGCAGATCGTTGCGCATGGCTAAGTCACCCAACTGCAAATTGCCCATGTCGATGACGTTGATGTCGGCCTTCATACCCGGGGCAATCAAACCCCGATCATGGAACCCAAAAAGCTTGGCGTTGCGGGCGGTGGCGCGATGAATCACATGACTCAACGGCATGGTTCGGCCTTCACCTCGGTCCCGGGCCCAGTAGGTCAGCTGATAGGTGGGATTCACCGCATCGAAGATCATGGAAACGTGAGCCCCGGCATCGGATAGTCCGGTGACGGTGCAGTCATCCATTTGCATTTCTCGAATGGCATCCAGATTGAAATCCGCATAGTTGGTGAAAAACATGATGGACATGCGGCCAGCTTCCGCCACCAGATAGTCGTACATGGCACCAGCACCGTCGTCGGCGCCTTGGCTGACGGCAGCAATGGCGCCAAAGCTTTCATCACGCCCCGGCTCATAAGTGCTGGTGCTGGTCAGCGGGAAGGTTTGATCAAAACGCAACGGCGCATTGGCGATCAAGAACTTGCCCGAACCCACGGGAACCCCAGTTAAATCGTTTTCTTCAGCCAAAATTGCGGCTTTGATTTCAGGGCGACGCATCTGCTCCAGCATTTGTTGATGGGGCAAGTCAGCCAGCCTGATAAAAGTCGGTTTGAGAATCCACGGATGATAGGTGGTTAAGCTGAACACCAGCCCGGTAGGTCTGCTACCCACTTGGGGGAAGATTTGGGCCCCTTGCTGGTTTGCCGCTTTGACCCGGTCAATGGCTTCACGCCACTTGTTGGACCAATCGTCGATTTCAAACAGAGTAAAGGTGGCCGGGCGACCGCTCTCGCGGCTGACTGCGGCAATTAAGTCGATTTCTTGCTCTAGGGAGGCATGCTCCTCAAAGCCGGGTTGTCCCGGGCCCAAGGTGCTGGAAGGGATGATTTGAAATAGCCCGCGCTTGGCTCGCTTCAGTGCCTGGGCAATGTTCATGACCTCTGCATCGTTGGCAAAGGTGCCCGGTACCGGCAGACCCTGAATAGAGCGGTGACCCAAAATGCGCGAAGTGGAAAAGCCCACGGCGCCGGCAGTGAGCGCCTCTTCCACGATGCTACCCATCTGCTCTAAATCTTCTGCAGTTGCGGCTTCGTTATTGCGGCCGCGTTCGCCCATCACGTAGTTGCGCACGGATCCATGGGCAATCATCGAGCTGACGTTAAGGGCGTACTGGCGTGAGGCTAGGTAGTCCAAATATTCGGGATAGGATTCCCAGGCACCCCAAGGCATGCCGGCATAAAGCGCGGTGCCGGGAATGTCCTCAACGCCTTCCATCAGATCGATAAGGTCTTGCTCGCCACCCCGGGCCACGGGCGCAAAGCCGACGCCGCAGTTGCCCATGACGATGGTGCCTACGCCATGGCTGGCGGAGGGGTCCATCTCATCGTCCCAAGTAACCTGACCGTCGTAGTGGGTATGAATATCCACCCAAGCTGGAGTCACAATCGCGCCATCGGCATCAATGGTTTGTGCGCCCCCTTGGAGATTGCCCACTTCAACAATTTCGCCGTCGCGAATACCAATATCCGCAGTAATGGCCTCGGCGCCGCTGCCGTCGTAAACCGAACCGCCTTTAATGACGATATCGTAGGAATTGCTCATGTGTTTCTCCCCATCGGAGCCTAGGGCGAGGCCTGGGCCGGAATATTCTTATTGAATCCGACGATGCTACGCCTCATGTGAGCAAGACAAAAGGCTCAGATAATCTGATTCCAATCAACCCTATGCCGATCCAAACTCTGGATCAGAGCCTCAGGGGATCAGGGTGTGTGGTTCCCAGCCGCTTGCTTGCAAGCGGTAGCGCACCCGGTCGTGGACGCCGTTTGCCTGTGTCAGATCCAGGCGTTCTACGGTTTCGGGCACTAACAGCAAACCCTTGGCGCCGTCCGGGGCCGTCAGAGGCTCCGGAGTCGACAGGTCTTGAAGCATCTCTAACAAGGTTTCACGGTCGCTGACTTCGCTGCCCTGGGCATGTTGTTGGTACAGCCAATCCATGCGCTTAGGGGCGTCTGGCCGCAGCTGCCAGCTTTCGCCAATGTGTGCTTTGGGCAGCGCCTTGCAGCGAACCTGCATGCGGTATTGCACCTGCACCGATGGCCACCAAGTTTGAATACAGACAGGGCCCTGGCATTGCTGCCATTTAGGACTGCTGGCGTTGATGTAAATTCCCAACCCCTGAAACTCGCCATCGTTAACGTCGCGCAGCACCAGGGTTCGAGCCTGAGGCCAGCCTAAGTCATCAACGGTGGCCAACACGCAGACAGCGGCCATGGGGTCCTGGGCATCCCGGGCGGCTTGTCGATCGGCGTAAAAATGAATGAGAGGATCGTCCATATCAGTTCCAGTGAATTGAGGCGGCGATGGCCGTCTATAATTCTACCCTAGGGCGGTTTTGCTGTGATCGTTCCAGTGTTCCGGGGCATTGGCCTGATGTTGCTTCATGCGCTGGTAAAGCAGGCCGTGGCCGCTGCCAATCAACGAGTCAAAAAGCATGCCCTCAGTGTCGGCTTGCTGAACCTGTTTGAGTAAGCGCTCAAAGACAAAGATGAATTGATTGGTGTGTCGGGCACGAATCTCTGTCTTGTAGAACAACTTAAATTTTTCGTCTTCGCTGTTAAGGGCGAAGTTCGCTTCCAGCAGTCTGCGGCTGAACAGTTCTGGGTCTCCCGTGCTTTGCTCGGCAAACAGGCGGCTGCTGTCCTCGGGCAGGGGATAGTCGGCTTGGTCGCCGTGGCTAGAAATGTAGAGCATGCCGGAGATGCCCCCAAGCTGTAGGCGCACAGCCTCGGCCAAGCGAATGATGGCTTCCTGCCGAGCATGAGATTCAGTGGCGGCAAGTTTTTCCGATTGGATGACCGCTTGTTCGGCGGTGCGGCCGATTTCTTCAGCTTGGGCGCGCAGGGCTTGGGTGTTCTGAATCAGCTCTT
>JAYOSS010000011.1:0-3796 GCA_038139355.1 Gammaproteobacteria bacterium | reverse complement strand
TTGGGCTCGATGTGCTTTTTTATTATGTATCAGCTGTCGTTGATTCAAAAAATAACCGATGACTAGCCAAAGAAACGCCAAGGGTGCGAAGGCGCCCTCCAGAAAACTGCCTAATTCCTCGGCAGGCAATTGCACAAAGCCACTCCAACCCACACCGGTCGAAATGTACAGCGCTCCGGTAAGCAGCCACAACAGGGTCAGAGACAACCCCATGATTATGCGCCAGTCCATCAGCGCGAATTAGTCGTCTTCGCCCTGCCTGCGTAGCGCCGCTATGTCTTTTTGGACTTCGCTCAAACGAAACAGAACGTCCGGCATTTGATCGCTGATGCGCCACAGAAAAAACGCGATAACGCACAGCACAACAAAAGATAAGAAGCTCATGGTATTCCCTGAATTGAAGGATCGGCCAAGGTTAGCCAAGGCAGAGCCCAAAGGCACTATTTATTGCGGGGTTTCAGTGTCAGCCGGGGAATCCGGTCACATTGTTAGCCGTCAGCGGCCACAACCCCAGGAGTCAAAATCACCTCAAGGTTGCAAACCCCCTCGGCGAGGCCAGGCCAATCACCAGTATAGGAAAGTTGCACCGCACCCAGAGTCGGCAAGTGCATTGGCAGGGTCTTGGGTGCTTTGTCGGCCAGCAAGAACTGAGCGAGCCAGGTAATGCCTGGGTTGTGGCCGACCAAGGCGACCTGGGTCAAATCCGCTGGTGTGCCTTGCAGGCAATCCAAGAGTTTATGGGCATCACCTAAGTAGAGGGCAGGCTCAGTGATGAGCTGGCCTTGCCATAAGCTGGCCAGCGGTTGAGCGGTTTGCTGAGTACGCTTGGCAGGACTTACCCAGATCCAGGGCACTGGTGTTACCGGCTGCTGCGTCCAGTGTTCCACCAAGCCATCAACATCCCTTATGCCCTGGTCTGATAGCCGACGTTCTGAATCGTCCTGACCAAGCGCTGGGTCCTCTGTCTCGGCGTGGCGGATCAACCACAGCGAGCGCTTGGTCATATGAGTCATGGTGGTGAATTAATCCCAGAGGGCGAAAAATTCTTCCATGGCCTGCATCTGTCCGCCCGCCACCGCGGAGGGCACGATAATGGGCGTTTTGATGCCTGCATCGAACCAGGCTTCAATGCCTTCTCGGACTTCGCTGGCAGAACCGAACAGTGTGGTGTCTGCGAGCCAGCGATCGGACAAGCACTCAGGTACGCGGTCGAAGTCCTTGTCGGCAATGGCCGCCTCGACGCCGTTCATTTCTTCTTCGTAGCCCGCTTCTTTCCAGTAGTTGCGATAGTTGGGCAAGAACGCATAGCTGGTCAGTGTTTTGCGATTGACCGCCGCTGCAGCCTCTTTGTCGTCGCTGATGCAGGTGGGAATCATGTTGCCGATGAAGAAGTCATCGTTGGCCCTGGTTTCAGCGCTGAGGTTGCCCAGCGAATGACCCATATGCGAGCGCGCGCCATTGGCGAATACCATGCCACCGCCCACTTCCTGAGCTAGCTGAATCATCTTGTCGCGCAGGGTTGCCAGCACGATAGGAGGCAGATCACCCACCCGTGGCACCGCTTTCATGTCTTCAACAAATTGACGCATGTCACTCAGAGGCTTGCCCGCGGTAATGCCCATGCGGTTCAGTGCCGGGGCGTGACTTACGCCGACGCCAAAGCGAAAACGCCCCTCAGAGACTTCGTGCAAAAACCCAGCGGTTTGTGCGAAGTCGGTCACGTTACGGGTATAAATGGGGGTAATGCTGGTACCAATGATTACGTCCTTGGTGCTCAGGGCAATGGCATTACACAACGATAGGCTGTCGCCCAGGCTAGGGCCGAAGATGCCCGGAAAGCCTCGGCGTTCAATTTCTTGGGCTAATTCAATGGTGCGTAGTCGGCGTCCTGGCACGGCGGCTAGGCTGACGGCGGGTAGTTGGGTCATGGTGGTTCCTCTCCTAGTAATGCGATAACCCCTACAGACTACTTGATCGCCCAGCGATCACCAAAGCGTTGTCAGTTATCCAGCAGCGTTTTTAGCTCATCCAGCAGGCGCTGATTTTGTTCCGGGGTGCCCACGGTGATGCGCAAGGATTGTTGCAGTCGTGGCGTCGCAAAGTAGCGCACCAAAATGCCCGCGGCTTTGAGGCCTTGATAAAGCCCTTGGGCTTGTCCGGCCTCGGGCGCCTGGGCCAGCAGGAAATTGGTTTGACTGGGCGCCACGGTAAAACCGAGCTGGCTCAAACCCCTGGCCAGAAGTTCGCGATCTGTGCGCACGGCGTGCCAAGTTTGTTGGGCATAGGCCTGGTCTGTGATTGAGGCAAGGCCAATAGCCTGACTGATGGCATCGACGTTGTAGCTGTCGCGGGTTTTTTCCAGGATGGGCCGAATCAACGACGGCGCGCCCAGCAAGTAACCCAGCCGCAGTCCTGCCAAGCTGTAGCCTTTGCTGAAGGTTCGCAAGATCAGCACGTTATCCAGTTCTTTGACCAGTGCCGTAGCGTCTGCCGGCGCGTCCACGTCCCTATCTACAAAGTCCGCGTAGGCCTCATCCACCAGCAACACACCGGTCAGATTTTTGGCTAGTTCAGCCAGCTCCGCTATGGCCGTAAAGTGGCCGCTGGGGGCGTGGGGATTCACCACACAGGTCAATTGGGCACCGGCTGCGTTCACCGCAGCGCCAAAGTTCTTCGGCAAAGACCACTCCGACTGCAGGTCTTGAGTGAACATCTGCGCGCCCTGAATCTGCGCCAACACCGGATATAGCGAATAGGTAGGTTCGGTAGAAGCCACGACACCATCAGGCGACACAAAGGTAGTGACCGCCAGGCGCAGGGCTTCGTCACCAGCGTGAGTGATGACAACGTTGTCGACGTCTAGGCCGTGGTGTTGGGCAATGGCCTCACGCAGGGCTGCGGCTTCAGGTTGGGGATATACCCGTAGCTGATCCGTGGCGAAATCTTTTAACGCCTGAGCTACTCGCGGCGAAGGCGGATAAGGATTCTCGTTCGTGTTGAGTTTGATGCTTCGCTGGTCTTGAGGCTGCTCCCCGGACGCATAGCCCTGCATGGCGGCAATGTTTGGGCGTTCGTATTGGCTCATGAGTCCGAGCCTTTTGCTAACGCTGTGCTGTCAGCTTCATGGGCTGCTGACAGATCTCGCAGTTCCTGAGCGGGTGCGAGCAAGCGTGCTAACCAAACGGTGTTGGGGCTGGCCTCTAGCGCGATCTTTGCGCTCATGGTCAGCGGCACAGACAGCAACATGCCAACGGGACCAAAGAGCCATCCCCAAAAGATCAAGGACACAAAAACCACCAAAGCTGACAGACCTAAGCCTTGGCCCATGTAGCGTGGCTCGAGAATGTTGCCAACTAAGGTGTTGACCAAAAAGAAGCCCAAGACCACTAAGCCTGCTTCTGCCGGACCCAGCTGGAGCAAGGCCAACAGCACCGGTGGCACGCCCGCAATGATGGATCCGATGGTGGGAATAAAGTTCAACAACAAAGCCACCAGTCCCCACAGCACTGGGAAATCTACGTTCAAAGCCCACAAAAAACCGGTAACCAGTAATCCCGTGAGCAAGCTAACGGTTGTCTTGATGGCGATATAACGATTCATGGTGCCAGTGATGCGGCCAAAGTGGGCCAGGTCTCGATCTGGATTGGCCAGGACCGCGCGCAGCTTGGGATAGAAGCTGGCGGCTTCGGCGAGGATAAAAATCACCGTCAACAAAATTAAAAAGCTGTTGCTCAAAACCGCGCCAAGACTTCGCAAGGCGCTGCCAGCCAGGGTCAGCATGGATCCCAAGGGCAAA
>JAYOSS010000010.1:5873-32394 GCA_038139355.1 Gammaproteobacteria bacterium | reverse complement strand
CTAGAACCGGCGCTGCTGCCTAAGGGCTGACCCAAAAACGCAGACTGTTTAGGCCCGATCACTCTCCCCAACGTCAATTCCCCGCTCATCCCCGCAACTCAAAATCCGAAGAACAATCAAGCAATTCTCTCGCCAGGCAAGGGACTGCTCCCCGCGGCGCTTGAGAACGGCACAGCGACTTCAAATCCAGCCGTACCGCGAAAACTGTGACGGGTTAGCCAAATCCAAGGACTAAAGACTCTAACCGGTAGTATTCGCTGTCCTAATTGTTAGAAAAAGCGCCATTGGAAACATTTTGAAATATCTGGCTTCCAACCATTGTGCAAAAGCGCCGTGACGGGGTTTAGGCGTGGCCGCACTCCTTTTCCTAACTGGAGGATCTTATGCATACAACGCTTATCCATCGCCCTTCTAGCCGCACCTTTCTCAAGGGAAGCGGGTTGATTTGGGCTTTCTTGCTATCACTGGGGTTGATACCTAACGCTTTCGCAGCTGATGCTGGCGAAAACGCGATCGAAGAGGTGGTTGTGACCGGTTCGTATCTGAAGCGAAGTGTTGAAGACTCACCCTCACCCCTAGCCTTAGTCTCATCCGCCGATATTGAAGATTTGGGGGCGCAATCTTTGGCTGACGTCATCCAAACGCTGCCTTGGCAGACCGGTAGCGTCAGTCGCACTTCAACATTTGGAGGCGAGGGTGGCCGCGGAGCCATTACGTTTAACCTAAGAAATTTGGGTCAGTCGTCTACGCTGGTCCTGTTAAACGGCAAGCGAAATGTATCTAGCTTCTATGATGAACAGGCTAACGCCGCAGTTAACGTCAATGCCTTGATTCCCAATATAGCGGTGGAACGAATTGAAATTGTTAAGGATGGCGCCTCAGCCCTCTATGGATCTGACGCTATCGCCGGTGTCGTCAACTTTATCACCAAGAAAGATTTCGAAGGTTTCGACGTTCAATATGAATGGCAAACAGATCATGAGACCAAGAAAGGTGATACTAATAATCTGCAGATGATTTTTGGAACCCAAGGAGACCGAGGCGGCGTTGTCGTTTCTGCAGGTGTTCGCAATCAGGATCGAATTACCGTGGCTGATCGCTATGACCGATTTGGCGGATCTACTGCGTCGGGCACCGGCCAACCCGGTAGGTTTTTCCCCGCAGCTGGCGACATTGTCTGGGCAGCAAATGGGCTTAATCCCGGGGAAGTAGTGGCATTTGCCCAAAATGCCATGGGTGCCAACATTGCCGGATCCAATTTCCCTAGAGCTGCCGACGGCTCCAGCTATGGGCGTGCAGATGTTAACTGTGAGCATGCCGCCGCACTCGGGGAAGGCGGGCCACTGACAGCCTTAGGCGCTGGAACTCAAGCGAGCCCCAAAAACACCTGTGCCTACGACTTTGGATCATTTTTTCCGCTTCAGGGTGAGGAATCCTTTCGTCAGTTTCATGTCCAAGGTCATTACGACTTGAGTGATACCGCGGAGATTTACTACGAGTTCGGTCATACCGGCTCGGAGTTTGCGCGCACCAACTCCTTAAACCCCAACGCGCTAACACTGCCGATTCCCACACACCACCCCGGCTTGATTGAAGATGCGCGTCGACGCGGCATTGAACCCGTGGTGCTTGGCAATGGTACAAGACTGATTGGCGGCACCGCTGATGCGTCCCAAGAAGACCGCCCCATCGATACAGAAACGGTTATGGACCGGAACAACCAACGACTGCAGTTGGGGGTCAAATGGGATCTGGAGCTCGCTGGTAGAGCTTGGACGGCTGATGTTTCTTACACCGCCAGCGAGGGAGATCGGGCGCTTTCAGAGATTCAGGACACACAATCTGTTGAGTTTGAACTCGCAATCAATGGCTTTGGTGGACCCAACTGTAATCCGTTTACGGGCACCAGAGGCGAAGGCAATGCAGCATATGCAGCTTCGGGTGGCGATTTTAACGCCGGCCAGTGCTATTACTTTAACCCCTTTGGAAACGCCGCATTTACAGAAAATGGTGGGCGACAAGACGACTTAACGCTGCGCAACCCACCCGAGCTATACCAATATCTGCTTGGCAGAGTCACTAGCGACTCCCAGTTCCGTCAGCGAGTGATTGATGCAGTCTTTGCCGGTGACCTGTTTGATATGAATAGCGGGGCACTGGGCCTGGCCGTTGGATTTCAGCGCCGGGAAGACTCTGCAAGGGTTGTCTTTGATGCGGCCACTAACTCGGCAAATTTGGATTTCGTTTACGGCGCGACAGATTGGGGCGGCACCCTGACCACGACCGCTGTTTTTGCGGAGGTCAATATACCGGTAGTGGATTCCTTAGAAGTCAATGCCGCATTGCGCTGGGAAGACTTTGACGAGATTGGCGAATCCACAACAGATCCAAAGGTTAGTGTTATTTGGCGGCCTGCAGAGGCTTTCACGGCCAGAGCATCCTGGGGCTCTTCATTCCGAGTCGCGTCATTGCAACAGCTCTTCGGTAGTCTGACCACGGTGCACAACATGACGGACGCGTTCAGTGGCACCGCCTACCGCGCAGCAATAACCGGTGGTAATCGAAATCTTAAGCCGGAATCAACCGATATGTTCAATGTCGGCTTTTCTTGGATACCCCAAGGGGCTTTGGAGGGTTTGCAAATAGACCTCGATTACTATGACTACGACTATGAGGACATTATTGGCCGAGAAAACTACACCAGCGTGTTGAATAGCGATCAAGAGGCTCTGCAGGAAGCGATAGCTGGCGGTCAGACTCTACTCGAAGCTATCGAAGCCGGAGTTGGTAACCGAGATCAAGTAGTGCGAAATGGTGATGGCGTCGTCGTTCGCGTGTTACCCAATTTTTTAAACTTGAGCAGCGCGACGATTTCCGGAATTGACCTCAAGTCGTCTTACCGTTTCGACACTGGCATCGGAATCTTCCAAGTTGGACTGCAGGGCAACTTTGGCCTTGAATATGAAGTAGTAACCGACAGCGAGGTATATGACGGATTGGGCTTTTACAACGAGAACAATCCCATCGCGCCAAGAAGGCCACACCCCAAGTTTAAGCTCAATGCGACTCTAAACTGGCAACAAGCAGACCACAGCGCATTTCTGGCGATTCGTCATGTGGATGGCTACAAGAAACAAGCTTTGACGCCGACAGACCGCTTCTGGCGGGCTACGGTTACAGAAGCGTTAGGAGCTGCGGCCGGAGCTAGCTTTTATACCGATAACATAGATAGTTGGACTACCGCCGATATCCAATACACCTATCGCCTTGGGGACACCTTAAGCGATCTTGGGTGGCAAACACCGGTGTCCATCAGTGTTGGCGCCAAAAACCTCACCAACGAGGAGCCGCCCTGGGTGCCATACATCACAGCCTATGACCCGGTAAATCACGACCCAAGAGGCAGGGTCTGGTACATGCGCCTGAGCGCTAGCCTGTAGTCTCTGAGGCTCCTGTGAAAGCCCCTTTATCTGAAGGGGCTTTTTTCTCTCGGCATTTGAAGCAAATCAATCAAACCTGCTAACCGCTTAGCTCAGCTGGCCCTTACGGCCCAACCACCATTAACGTGATGGTGTCCACAATTCTTACAACTCTTCGGCTGTTCTACTGGCGCTCGATTCCCTAGTTGTTAAAAACCGTTACCGAATGGAAACGGTTTGAAATATTCGCGTCGGCTTGCAAATACCTGCGGACCGAATACGAAGGCAAATTTCCAATCAGGCTGTCTTGCCGAGTGGCTGTTTATCAGCGGCTTACAAGATGAAGACGCTACCAACGGAGGAATCCATGCGAACAACGTTTTTCCCGCACTCTATGAGGCAAACCTTTACCAAAGTGCTTGGCTTGATAGGGACAATACTGCTGATGCAGGGGCTGAGCCCCTCAGCCTTGGCCGCCAATGCGAACGACCGAGTTATAGAAGAGGTTATCGTTACCGGCTCATATATTAAGGGCTCACCAGAAGACGCTGAGCTACCCATTGATGTCATCTCTAGCGATGACCTACTGAAAACCGGCAGCCCGTCTATTGTCGAGATGATTCGTAATCTTGGCGTCACTACTGCCAACCTTGGTGAAACCAACCAGTTCACTACTGGGGGTCAGGCCAATGAAGGCGTGGCAACGGTGAACCTTCGAGGCCTTGGCTCTTCCCGAACATTGGTTCTCATCAATGGGCGCCGCCATGTTGCTGATGAAATAGTCGGTGTCGATATTGCCGCAATTCCAAAGAGCGCTATTGGTCGCGTTGAGATTCTAAAAGATGGCGCTGCAGCCGTTTATGGCTCTGATGCCATCGGCGGTGTTGTCAATTTCATTATGAGAGAAGACTTTGAAGGCTTCGAAGTTGGCGGTTCGTTTCAGCACATTGACGAGTCCGATGGCGATTGGGACATCAACGGTATATGGGGCACGTCAGGCGATAACTGGAGCTGGATTGTTGCTGCCGAATACGCAGAGCGCGGCGAGCTTCCTATCCGTGAGCGAGACTGGGCATTGGTTAACACCGATCGAAATAGGCCTGGAGGTTGGTCTGGCATAGGCAATCCGGCCAACGGACAACTAAGGGTGCCTGTCGCTGCAGGCAGCGCTGAGTTCGAAATTACCGATGCCGATGACAACGTAACAACCCAAACCTTGAATTACGCTGAAAACACATTCACTAAGGGTTATGTGGACCCACAGTGTGCGCCGTTGGGGGCCCTTCGCGCTTTCGAGGGTTCTTGTGGCTTCAACTACGCGTGGTTCGATAATCTAATAGAGGAGACCGAAACCTCAAATGTTTACACCGCGTTAAATATTGACCTAGCCGATAACCATCGCCTGCACTTTGAAGCTTTGTATTCAGAAGTCGATATACCTGCCTGGAAGACCTCCCCGTCTTATCCACCACAATCGCTTTTCGGACCAGATCGTGTGATCCCTGCCGACCATCCTGGCTTGGTTGATTTCAATAGTTTCTATGGCTTTACCGATGCGGGCGGTGGCGCTGCCATAACAGAAAGCGACATCATAGGTTTGGCCGATGCCAGTGGATTACCTGAAGGTTCCACGATCACGGGCTTCGTTCCGGGGGCAAACGGCGCTGCTGCCTTGGCAGGGGCACCAACGGCCATCGCCATCAATCGCGCTTTTGGTGTGCAAGGTGCTTTTGGAACGGGTTTGGCCGAAGCCGCGCAGCGGGTGACTGAAACGGAACGTTACGTTATCGGTCTGGAGGGCATTTTATTTAACGAAGAGCTGAACTACGACATCAGCGTTTCTTACTCCAAGCGAGATCGCTTCATTGGTGGCCAAGACATGTATGTTGAACGTATGGGATTGGCATTGCGCGGCTACGGTGGGCCAAGCTGTACGCTTCCCGATGTTGTTCAAAATGACGACGGGACTTATTCCCTTGCACCCGGGGCTGCCGCGCCTGGTACCAATGGCTGCGAATACTACAATCCATTTTCAAGAGCATTGGAGTTCTCTGCGGTAAACGGCGCGACAAATGCCGACTACAACCCCGCTGTAGCCAATTCTGATGCTCTCAGCCGCTGGCTGATCGGAGAGCGCGGCTGGACTCGAGAAAATGAGCTACTGGTATTTCAAGCCGTATTCAGCGGCGAGACCAACTGGGAGCTGGGCGGCGGCACTATTGGCTACGCCTTTGGCGCCCAAACCCGAAACGAGCAGTACGTGTCTGACTTTTGGGATATTGGCGACCGATCCATCAATCCGTGTCCATACACATTGCCAGTAAGTGCAGCCTTGGGCTTGGTGTCCGCTGACCAGCTAACTCCGAACTGCATCGCGCAGACCGGTGTTGCTGCATTTTTGGCAGCGTCCGATGAAGAGCAAACCGAACGCACGGTCTACTCGTTCTTTGGTGAGTTGGCCATTCCGCTGACGGAAGATGTGGACGTTCAGGCGGCCCTGCGCTTTGAGGACTACGGCGGCAATGTAGGCGCATCCCTTGATCCAAAGCTGGCCGTGAATTGGCGAATCACCGAGGGACTGTCGCTTCGAGGCTCGGCGTCTACAACCTTCCGCGGCCCGCCCCAGAGTATTCTTGGAGGCACCGGAACCGCGCTGTCTTTCGTTGGGCCCACTGGTGCGTTTAAAGCCATCGATACCGTGGGTAATCCAAACCTGTCTAGCGAATCCGCCGTTTCGACTAACTTTGGAGTGATCTATCAAAATGAGCGGTTTTATGGATCGCTGGATTGGTGGTCTTTTGCCTTCGAAGACTCTTTCCAAACCGAGAGCTTCAACGACATCATTAACGCATATAGCCGCAATGACTGTACTGGCGACGGTACCGTGCCCACAGACAGCCCAGTGTGCAACGAGCTGCGCTCGCACATCTTCCCTGCAGCGGCCCATACCCGTTTAGCGGCGACAGAGCGAATCGTCGTTAACTGGATTAACGGTCAGGACATCGATACCTCGGGCATTGATCTTTCGCTGAAATACGACTTTGCAGAAGCCTTTGGTGGCAGCTTCAGCCTAGGGTTTGATGGCACGTATCTACTCGAGTACGAGCGAGCAGATCAACTGGACATCTCAGGGACCGTAACGCTAGCCCAAGGCGGTGACTTGGCGGGCTTTTTGAACTACAACCAAGGGCCTTCCTTTACCTCAAAGCCTGAAATTCAAGCCAGCGCGAGTCTGACTTTTGAAAACGATGACCACTACGCCGGATTGATCCTTCGTCATGTTGGCTCTTATGACGATACAGGCGCTCCCGCTGATCTTGCGCATTTAGCCACCATCGACAGTCAGACTACTTTCGATGGTCACTATGTCTTTGGGGGCTTAGAAGGTTGGAAAATGTCCCTCTCCATTGTCAACATTGCCGATGAGGATCCGCCGGAAGCTAGAGGCGACTTGGCCTATGATCCGTTCACCCACAATGCGTTTGGGCGAACCATCAAACTTGGCGTGACTTACTCCATGGAGCGATAAACTCAAAGGGAAACACGCGCTACACAAGCCCCTTCTCCTGAAGGGGCTTTTTTTTGCCTGGCTGCGCTGCTGACTCTTTGCCGGGTCAGGGCTATTCTGCTTTCACACGACACTTAAACGATGCATGAATCATGAACATTACCGCCATAACCCCCACCGTCGGAGCCGAGATTACTAACGTGGATCTCTCGGTATTGGACGCCGATACGCTGGCGAACATTAAGGCTGCGTTTCTTGAGCACCACGTTTTGGTATTCCGCCATCAAACGCTGAGCCGGGATCAGCATAAGGCGTTTGGCCGCCACTTTGGTGAGCTGCATATTCATCCTTCAAAACGCAATGGCATGAACCACGAGGACCCAGAGCTTTTTATCGTCAACACCAAGCCGGAAGCCAAGCTGACTAATGGCGAGGCTTGGCACTCGGACGTGTCTTGCGAGGAAATTCCGCCATTGGCCTCCATCCTTTACGTCACCAAGTGCCCAGAAAATGGCGGGGGCGACACCATGTTTGCCAACATGCACGCAGCCTTCGACGAACTGTCACCAGACCTGCAGGCGTTGTTGCTTGGCAAAACCGCCTATCACGACGGCGAAATCGATCTGCGAAACTACGGCATCCGCCTGCGCGAAGGTCAAACCTACCCAAAGGCGTCCCACCCATTAGTGCCCAGGCACCCACAAAACGGCCGCCCCTATTTGTTTGCTAACGGCAGTTTTACGTCTCACATCGAAGGCATTCCGCGCTGGGAAAGCGACATGTTGTTGCAGGGCTTGTACCAGCGTGTTGCTACCAATCCGCGAATTCAGTGCCGGGTGAAGTGGCACCCCAATACCGTGGTCATGTGGGATAACCGCAGTGTGCAGCACCATGCGATTCTGGATTACGCAGGGTTTGCTCGCTATGGAGAGCGGGTTTCAGTACTGGATGTAGAGCGTCCTCAACACTTCGCACCCTAACCGCGCCCAGCAAGTTACCGCTAACGCCAGTCTTCGTTCAGCTCTCGTATCAGGTCTGCCGCGCTTTGGGGCCGCTGGCTGGGGTCCTTGCTCAAGCATTGCATGGCCAGGCTTTCGAGTCGGCTGGGTATCGCCAAAGTATTAATAGCGCTGGGCGCGATTGGCTCATCCTCCAGGGCGCTACGTTTAAGAGCGTCCATGGTTTCGCCAACCGCTGGATTGGCGCCACATAAAATTTCATACAGCACCGAGCCCAAACTGAAAAGATCTGCACGGCCATCAATCGCCGCATCGCGATTAATTTGCTCCGGCGACATGTAGCAAATGCTGCCTTGCAGCTTGCCTCGTCCGGTCATGGTTTTGCCTGGCGCACCTTCGGCTTCATCCGCATTCGGATCTTCTGAGTCGGTACCGTCTGGGTGCCACACCTTGGCCAGCCCCCAATCCAACAACAAAACTTCGCCGTAAGGCCCCACCAAAATGTTCTCGGGTTTCACGTCTCGGTGAATAACGCCATGGGTATGGGCATATTCAAGAGCCTGGGCAATTTGCACCACCACTTCTACTAACTGGCTCAGGTCGTAACGCTCTCGATAATCCAAAATCTCGCGCAGGGTGTAGCCATGTACCAGCTTCATGGTGAAATACAGCTTGCCTTTGTTGTCGCGTCCAACCTCATAGGTAGGCACCGTGTTCGGGTGCTGCAGCAACGCAGACACCCGGGCTTCGCGCAGCAGGCGCTGCTGTTCGATAGGGTCGTTTGCCAGTTCGGGTCGCAGTGTTTTGTAGCAAACCACTCGGGACAGATGCAGGTCTTTGCACGACATAATCAGCGACTTGCCGCCCCGGGCGATGGTCTTGAAGTAGGCGTAACGGGTCCGATAGTTGATGGTTTCGGGAAGAGGGGTATCGGTATCTTTTAGATACACCACGTCATAAGGGTTCGGTGTGTCACCCTGTTCACCGCCCACCAAATTCGAACGTTGCGGAAACTTAATCACAATTGCACCTTGCTCTGTTCAAACAAGAGCTTATCGCCAGCCTATCCCAGACGATAGCGATGCAGATAGGAAAATAACTGGTCATTGAACGAGGACGCACTTTGCTCGGGTTGTTATCCTGACCGTTTAATCGTGAGTCCCCTTCGTTGCCCACCCCAGCACACATCGATGCCGCCCAAGCGGATCTAACGTTTGCCGAAACCCAGTTACGCCAGGCGCTAACAGCGCCATCACTGGAGGCCATTAGGCCTGCTGAAGCGCTGCTGAGTTGGCTGCAACTGTCTTCGTCGCTAACCGCTGAATTGAATCATCACTTTGGTTCGCCCCCTGGACTTAGATTGTTGGGCGAAGGGTTGGAACCGGGCCAGGCTTGGGAACACCGTGCTTTGAGCGCCGAGCCACCGCTCTACGCACGGCACATTGCGCTAACAGTGAATGGCACGCCGGTGGTACTGGCTCGCACCGTCACTACCCAAGGCCCTGGCATGGCA
Organism: Gammaproteobacteria bacterium; assembly: GCA_038139355.1. Classification (GTDB taxonomy): domain Bacteria; phylum Pseudomonadota; class Gammaproteobacteria; order Pseudomonadales; family Azotimanducaceae; genus UBA4421. The sequence continues at coordinate 22,995 of JAYOSS010000010.1, read as the reverse complement.
GCCCTGACGAAACTGCGTACCCGACCACTGGCGGAGCTGTTGTTTGAGGATGCCGCTTGGCAGCGCGGAGACGCGCCGCAATATCTCAACCTCCAAAGCGGCGCCCCGGGTCGCGGCTACTGTTGGTTCAACGCCAGCCTGCAAACGGGCTTGGTGGTACAGGAATTTTTCTTGCCGAGCTTGCGCGCCATGTTGGCGGAACGACCCAACAACCTAGGACATGGCGATAGTGATAGCATCGACCACTGAGTAAACCGAGGGCACCGAACATGACACGATTTATCGATCTTTCCGTATCCATCGACAACAACGAACACAGCGATCATCCCGGCGGCAGCCCCAAGGTGACCTATCGTAATCACGCCGAGACAGCCAATGGGTTAGCGCACTTTTTTCCAGGATTAGAGGCTTCTGATTTGCCCGATGGAGAAGGCTGGGCCGTTGAGACCATTACCCTGTCTACCCACAACGGCACTCATATGGATGCGCCTTGGCACTTTCATTCCACCACCAATAACGGCACGGACCCTGCACCATCCATTGACGAAACACCGCTGGACTATTGTTTTCGGCCCGGGGTAAAGCTGGACTTTCGCCACTTTGAGGATGGTTACTTGGTCAGCGCCAAGGATATTGAAGCGGAGCTTGAGCGCATTGGTCACGAGCTTCAGCCCCTAGACATTGTTCTGGTCAATACTCGCGCCGGATCGGTGTATGCCGAGCCGGGATACGTGGACGCAGGCTGCGGCATGGGTCGAGAAGCCACTATGTATCTGACTGAGCGGGGTGTACGTGTCGTGGGCACCGACGGCTGGTCTTGGGACGCGCCGTTCAATCACACCGCCAAAAAATGGGCAGAAAACCCAGACCCAAGCATGATCTGGGAGGGCCATAAGGCCGGTCGAGAGATTCCCTATTGGCAAATGGAAAAGCTGCACAACTTAGAGGCGCTACCGGACCACGGATTTACCGTGGCCTGCTTTCCAGTAAAGATCGCGAATGCCAGCGCGGGTTGGACGCGATGCGTAGCACTGGTTGACGACTAAGCGGGCCTGTCGATAACCCTCTAAGGCAACGCTTGGGCCCGGCGCCGCCGTCGCCGCAGCCAGACCACCAGCAGCACCAGCAGGGCTACCGGCGTCAGCAGTATTGCAGCGATTGTGGCCAGATATCCCGGGCGATTGAGCATGCCTTTGCGCAGCACTGTCAGACGTTGGTCGTAATCCGCAGTCACGGGCAGCACACCATGCTCTGACGCCCACGCTGTATAGGCGTCACGCATGCCGGCAAATCGGCTGGCTTCCAGGTTGCTCAGGTCCCGGTGCTCCGCTGGGTCTTGGGCAATATTGAATAACTGCCACTGAGGGTTGTCTCCGTATCGGTTAAACACCAGTTTGTAGTCCCCCTGAAAGTAGGCTTTGTTGCCGCCTAATTCGTAGCCAAATCCGTCGTCGCTAGTGCGCAGAGAATTCGACTGATCCGCCAATACCGGTATCAGGGTTTTTCCCTGCACATCCGCCGCGCTTTCCAGTCCCGCCAACTCAAGCACCGTTGCGGGAATGTCTGTGGCCCAACCCAGGGCTGAGCTCACGGCCCCTGGCTGGGACGCGATGCTTTGACCATTGTGAGCACCGCTAATGATGAGGGGCACACGAAGCCCGCCTTCACCTGCGAAGAACTTATACCAAGCTAAGGGCCCAACCGCGGCGCTGGCCCAAGCTGGCCCGATGTCGTGATAGCTATCTCGTTCGCCCAGCGTCGCTGAATCGGTATTAAATCCAACCGAGTACATCCAGGCTCTAAATGGCCCTGTGGGAGCGTTGGCGTTGGTACCCAACTGACGGGTAGCTAGCGATCCTTCGGCGCCATTGTCAGACAAAAAGATGAACACCGTATTGTCCAACTCACCCAACCCTTCAATGTGCGCGATTAACCGGCCTATATGGTGGTCCATGGCATCCACCATACCTGCGTATACCGCCATGCCGCGTGCTTCGAAGGCTTGTTGTTCTGGCGTTAGGCTTTGCCAGTCTGGCGTTGTTGGCATCCGTCGGCCCTGAATCGCGTCAGGCAATATGCCTGATTGAACCAAGCCCTGAGTCCGAGCGGTGCGCAGTGCATGCCAGCCCTGGCCATAGCTTTGCAGGTATTTATCGCGAAAAGTCGCTGGTGCCTGTATGGGAATATGTACCGCTTGAAAGGCCACATAGGCAAAAAACGGCTGGTCGGAACTCGGTGTGTCGCCGATGTATTCGATGGCTTTATCCACCAAATGCTCCGACGAGTAAAAATCATCTGGTAGCGTCGTCGGCTGGCCATCTTCAAACCAATTGGCCTGGGCATAAATCGGCAGGTAACTGCGCTGGCGCCAGTTGTCCGCGCCGGTATCAGCAAGCATGAAGGTTCGATCAAATCCCCGGGCACTAGGTCGGCGTTCTGGCGTCATCCCCAGGTGCCATTTACCGGTCATCAACGTTCGGTAGCCAGCGTCCTGCAGGCGCTGGGCAATGGTGACCACTTGGGTATCCAGCACACCTTGATACCCAGCGGCGTGGGCCTGATCCGCGGGAATGGCCTCGGGAATGTTGGCCACCCCAACCGCGTGGCTATCCAGGCCTGTCATCAACATGGCCCTGGTAGGAGCACAAGAAGCCGCAACATGAAAATTCGAGAACCGCATTCCCGCGGCGGCCAGGGCGTCTAAATTTGGCGTTTCAATTTCGCTGCCGTATGAACCTAAGTCCGAATAACCCAAATCGTCGGCGAGTAACAAAACGATGTTGGGTGGCCGCTGACTACTCGCAGCCGCCACTGACGATATCCAAACTAGGGTAATCACCAAGGCTGCTACGACAGAACTCAGCCTTACCACTACACAGGCCCGAAGCACTTTCGCCGACAACGAGGGGAAGGCTTGCCCGAGCCATGTTTTGCTCAATGGTGCGATGGAGCGCTTCGCTGTTTCCATGTTAATGAATGCCGTTAATTGCTGTTGAGGATTGTGGCAGAACACCACCAGTGCGCTAGCTCTTTTTAGCCAAGCACATGGAGATAGCGTTTATTGCTCGGCATACTTGCGCGGAGGATTGGAGAATTGTCTATGTTTGAACTACCCCAACGAGCCTTGGATGTGGCTGCCCAGGTCGAGGACTTTTTTCAGCGCCGGGTGCTGCCCAACAACAAGCTTTGGGAACAACAGGCCAAAGACGGGCAAACCGTTCCGCAGATTCAGCAGACGCTGCGGGCCGAGGCCAAGGCCTTGGGGTTGTGGAACATGGCCTTACCACGCCTCAGCGAAGACGAGCCCGGCCTGAAACTGACAAATCTGGAATTTACAGCTGTCGCGGAAATTCTTGGGCGCCTGGAGTGGGGCTCCCACGTCTTTAACTGCAATGCCCCAGATGTACCCAATATGGAGTTGCTGCAGCTCTTCGCCACCGATGAACAAAAACAACAGTGGCTGCATCCATTGCTGGAAGGAGAGTTTGGTTCTGCCTTTGCGATGACCGAGCCCTTTGCTGCATCGTCGGATCCAACGAATTTAGAAACACGCATCGAGCGCGACGGGGATGAATTTGTCATTAATGGCCGCAAGTGGTTTGCCACTAACGGCTCAAACGCCAACTGCGAATTGCTGATTTTGGTCGGCGTCACCAACCCCGAAGGACAAAAATCTCAGCGCCAATCGCTGATTTTGATTCCCCGGCACACACCGGGCATTTCTGTTGTTCGTAATTTGCCGGTTTTCGACCATCTCTCCCAGACGAACTTACATCCAGAACTGGAGTTCAACAACGTTCGTGTACCCGTATCCAATCTGTTAGGTACAGAAGGAGCGGGGTTTGCCATGGGCCAAGCACGATTGGGACCCGCGCGGTTACACCACTGTATGCGCGCCATTGGCGAATGCGAAGTGCTGATCAGCCTGATGATTTATCGGTCCCAAAAGCGCAGCACCTTTGGTAAGCGCATTGACGAATACAGCTCCACTCAGGCCGCCATCAGCCTGTCACGCATTGAACTGGATCAGTGCCGACTACTGCTGCAACAGGCCGCGCACCTGCTCGATACCGTCGGCAACAAGGTCGCGCGCAAACAAATTTCTATGATCAAGGTGGCCGTTGCCAGGGTGTATCAGGATATCGCTGATCGCTGCGTCCAGTTGTTTGGTGCACGGGGTGTCACCGGTGACACCCCTGCGGCCCGTGCCTTTGGCAAAGCCAGAGCCTTTCGGATCTACGACGGCCCGGATGAAGTTCACCTGCAGACCATCGCCCGACTCGAAGCCAATGAGCAATCCTTAGAAGGACTAGAGCACTACCTGCACAGTTGATGCTTGGGCCTTAGGGAACCCTTATCAGGCATAGGGCATGCCTTGGGCTTCAGTGAACAAGCTGTAAAGAGATTGAGAGCCGGTCATAAACAAGCGGTTGCGCTTTGGTCCGCCAAAGCACACATTGGAAATACCTTCCGGGGTATGAATTGCACCAATTTTGTCGCCGTCCGGGGCAAACACATGCACGCCATCAATCTGGTCACCAGCCCAGCCTGCGCTGCTCCAAACGTTGCCGTCTACGTCCACCCGAAACCCATCGGGAATGGCGTTGCCTAGGTCACAAAACACCCTGTGTCCTTGCAACGTATTGGCATCGGTAACATCAAAGGCATGAATTTGTCTGGGATGCCCGGGCTTGTGGGAGACCCCGGTATCGCTGACATAAAGGGTTTTGTAGTCGGGAGAAAACGCCAATCCGTTGGGTTTTTCCAGGGATTCGTCCACGACGCTCACTGCACCAGATACGCCATCAATTCGGTATACCCGGGTGGGCAATGCCAGTTCGCCTTTGCGCCCTTCGTAATGACCTAAGCTGCCATAACCAGGATCGGTAAACCAAATACTGCCATCGGCATGCACCACCACATCATTTGGTGCGTTCAGCGGCTTGCCGTCGTAGCAGTCCAATAAGACGGTGATAGAGCCATCAATCTCGGTGCGAGTCACCCGCCTACCATGCTCGCAAGTGATCAATCGGCCTTGCCGATCTCGCGTATTGCCATTGGCGTAATTCGCGCCCTGTCGGAACACCGACGTGGTGCCATCAATAGCGGACCAGCTTAGGATACGGTCATTGGGAATATCACTGAACAGCAGCCGCTGTTGATCGCCGAACCAAACTGGGCCCTCCGCCCAACGTCCACCGGTCCACAACCGCTCAAGGGCCGCACTGCCCAGCACGTACCGACGAAACCTTGGATCCAGCACTTCTATTGCAGGATCGGGATATCGAACCGGTCTATCCCAATCGCGATCTAACAGGTAATCCATACTCGAGCCTCCTCTGACTCCAAAACCTTTGGGGGCATGCGCTAGCCTGATCAGCCTTGGCAGAACCGTCGACTGCTTGGCAGCCATCATCAGCCACATCGCCTCAGCCTCACCCCTGAGCTAACATACTCCGCTCTGCCCAAAAACGGCAATCGTCGGCATCCATCATGCTTAGTGAAGAAGAAAAATTCCGCTTTGACCTCCAAGGCTATCTGGTGATCCCCCAGGTACTCTCCCCAGCTGAATGTGGCTCCCTGTCCCAGCTTTGCGACCAGCATTGGCCAAGACAACCCTCAGACGGTGCCTTTCGCCGCACCGAGGCCATTAGCCTGTGGGGGGACGACTTTCTGAATTTGATGGATCACCCATCGGTGCTGCCCTATTTAACCGCCTTAATCGGCCCCAAACTGCGAGCCGACCACGACTACTGCATTTTCATGCAGCCAGGCGCCGGTGGTCAGGATATTCACGGCGGACCTATGCTCTACGAGAGCGATCATTGGTATCACTACCACGACGGGGTTATGCGCAATGGATTAACTGTGGCCACCTGGGTGTTGAACGATGCCAAAGACGGTGATGGCGGCTTCGTGTGCATCCCAGGCAGTCACAAAAGCAACTTTCTTGGCTCCGTGCCGAAAGACGTTCTCACCCAAGAGCGCCGCCCCGACTACGTCATACAGCCTGAACTGAAAGCTGGTGATGTGCTGATTTTTACTGAGGCGCTGATTCACGGAACTGCATCTTGGCAGGGCAGCGAGGAGCGCCGCGCACTGCTGTACAAGTACAGCCCGCCTCACTCCAGTTGGGCCAAACGACCCTATGACACTGGGGACTACCCCAATGCCACACCACAGCAGCAGCGACTGATGGCGCCACCTTCAGTAGAAGATCATCCCCGGGTGGCCACAACCACGGAGAAATAGCCTCGCCCCAACGCTAACGGGCAAGGATTGTTAAACCGAAGTCGTTTAGGATTCCGTAGCCTCGTTAGGACTTGGAAACTGCCGAATGCACAAAAAGCATGCCCTCATCTTCGTCACTGTGGCGGTGTTCTTAGACACCGTAGGCTTTGGCGTCATTGTGCCGGTGCTGCCGCAGTTTTTGGTTCTCATTGGTAATGTCAGTTTGTCCGACGCATCCGCCCTCAGCGGATACCTTATCTTTAGCTACGCCATCACCAATTTCTTATTCGCCCCTTTGCTGGGGAACTTGAGCGACGCCTATGGGCGCAAGCCATTGTTACTAGCGTCCTTGTTCGTATACGGCTGCTCGTATCTGTTAGCAGGCTTTGCGACTGCCCTGTGGGTGCTGTTTCTTGGGCGTCTGCTTACCGGTGTTGCCAGTGCTACTTACGCCATTGCTAATGCGCTTATCGCGGATGTAAGCAACCCTGAGGACAAGGCGCAGAACTTTGGGCTCATGGGCGTCGCCTTTGGCCTAGGTTTCATTGTGGGCCCTGCTCTGGGCGGTGTTATTGGCGCCTGGGATTTGCGCGCGCCTTTTTACGTTGCCGGGGGACTCGCGTTTTTGAACACCCTGTACGGTTTGTTTTTTTTCCACGAAACCTTGCAGCCTGACAATAGACGCCCGCTGGATATCCGCCGAGCCAGCCCTTGGGGAGCCTTACTACAACTCAAGCGTTATCCCATGTTGGTGGGTCTGATTTGCGCCATGTTTCTTTACAACATGGGCCACCACATCTGGCCCGCAAACTGGAGCTTTTACACCATTGAAAAATTCGCCTGGACGCCCTTGGACGTGGGTTTGTCCATGGCTTTTGTGGGCGTTATGTCGGTCATCGTCCAAGGCTGGTTGCTGCGTATCGTCATTCCACGATTTGGCCCTTCTCGGTGCGCCTATTTTGGCGTGTCTGCCACTATTACCGCCTTTATTGGCGTTGCCACCGCAGGCAGTTCTGCCGCCTTGTACTTCTGGTGTGCATTGTCTGCGTTCGGCGGACTGGCTGGGCCGTCGGTAAACAGCATTTTGTCCAACCAAGTGCCCGCCGATAGTCAGGGCGAGCTACAGGGAATTATGGCCAGCTCCAATAGCGTTGCCATGATTATTGGCCCACTGCTTCTTACCCAGACGTTTACTTATTTCACCTCACCCAGCGCTCCTATCTATTTGCCAGGCAGCGCATTTTGGATTGCCGCCTTAATCACGGTAGTCGCCTTGCTCCTGTTCTTCACATACAACCGCCGATTGCCAGCGCCGCAAAGCTGAGTACCCTGTTATGGATATCGTTAAACACAATGAGTTGGCTTGGAACAATCAGTCCGAGCAAGGTCAAAGCCCTTGGGTGCAACCGGTTAGCCCTGCAGAAATAAACGCCGCCAAAGCCGGCACCTGGCAGGTGCTTTTGACCCCCAATAAACCAGTGCCTAGCCACTGGTTTGGGGACATAGGCGGCATTGACCTGTTGGGGCTGGCCTCAGGCGGCGGTCAGCAGACGCCGATTTTTGCCGCCGCCGGGGCCAAAGTGACGAGTTTCGATAATTCTCCCGCGCAACTGGCAAAAGACCGCATGGTGGCCGAGCGGGACGGTTTGTACATGACCTATGAGCAAGGGGATATGGCAAACCTGTCCCGATTTGACGACCAAAGTTTCGATCTCATCTTTCACCCAGTTTCCAATGTTTTTTCCCAACACATCCTGCCGGTTTGGCGACACTGCGCCAGAATTTTAAAACCCGGCGGGCGATTGCTTTCTGGCTTTATGAATCCAGACTTCTTTTTATTCGATCACGAAGACGTCGATACAGGCGGGCCGCTGGAAGTGACTTTTGCGCTGCCTTTTGCTGACGTGGATCACCTCAGTCAGCAGCAAATGCAGCAGCGTCAGCGCCAGGGGGCAGCGCTGGAATTCAGCCACAGCCTGGATACGCAGATCGGCGGCCAACTTGAAGCCGGGTTGTTATTGGCCGGATTCTACGAGGATCGATGGGATACCCAAGTGACCCGATTAAATGCTTATATGCCCACCAGTATGGCTACGCTGGCGATCAAACCGGAACGACCGCGTTCGCTGAACTCAGTTCAACAATAAGGAAACCCAATGGATTTAGGCTTAACAAACAAAAATATCATCGTTACTGGCGGTACTCGCGGTATTGGATTAGCGGCCGCTGTAGCCTGCGCAGCAGAGGGCGCCAATATCTCTATCTGCGGGCGTACCCAAGAAAGCCTGGACGCTGCTTTAGCAACCTTGGGTTCATACGGCACGCAGATTCACGGGGCGATTTGTGACGTATCTGACCCGGAACAAATCAAGGCTTATATCGCGGCGGCGGAAGCGGCTCTAGGCGGCATCGACGGCCTGGTGAACAATCCCAGCGGGTTCGGCAGCAGTGATGATGAAGAGAGCTGGGCTAGGGGCATGGATATCGATGTGATGGGTGTGGTGCGCTGTACCTGGGCAGCCACTGATGCCCTGAAGGCTAGCAAAGGCGCCATCGTTAACGTTTCGTCTATTTCCGGCATTGGCGCTTCCGCAGGATCTGCAGCTTACGGTGCGGTGAAAGCTGCGGTCATCCAAATGACCCAGACCCACGCCCAGAACATGGCCAAAGATCACATACGCGTTAATTGCGTAGCACCCGGCTCTATCGAATTTCCCGGTGGTGTCTGGGATCAGGCGAAACAGCACGCCCCTGCCATGTACAAAGGCGCTTTGGATAGCATTCCTTTTGGCCGCATGGGCGCGCCAGAAGAGGTTGGCGAGGTAGTGGCCTTTTTGCTGTCCGATCGCGCATTCTGGGTAACCGGACAAACCGTCGCCATCGACGGCGGCCAAAACCTCTAGGCTAAGAGCCTCTCAGGCACATTTTGCCCTGAGACCAGCCCGCGGCGGTTTAGTTACCGCGGCGGGGTGGCCACAGCATCAGCATGGGTGTGCGCCGCATATAATCTTGATATTCCGGATCGCTGCCCCAGCGTTTGTTGCCGCGACTCTCCAGCATTCGCACACCGCTGATCGCCGTGAGCAGTACCACGACCCAGATCAATGACAGCAGCAAATAGATTTGGTTGCCCAAAAGCGTTGGAACAGCAATAACCGCAATACCCGCCCAAAGCAGAATTTCGCCGAAATAGTTGGGATGCCGAGACCAAGCCCACAAGCCAGTGGTAATAAACGCGTCGGCATTTGCTGGGTCTGCACGAAACGCGGATTTCTGTCGATCCGCTATTACCTCAATAGCAAATCCAACAACCCACATGGCCAGGCCAAGATAAAACGCTAAATCCGGAGCCACTTTTTGACTGGAGGTAATGGCGCCCAGGCCCGCGCTGACGGTCACGAAAACCCAAGCGCCCTGTAGAGTCCAAGTCATGAAAAACGTGGGGAACGACACCTTGATGCTGCGAAAACGACGATCTTCGCCGGCTTTTTGGATGCGGAAAAACAAAAACGGCCCCAACCGCAACGCCCACACTAATACCAGCGCGACGATAACCAATGAGCGCACATCGAAAGCCGCGCTTAGGTAACACGCGGCTAATACCAGCACGATGTAAGTCAAACTGCCGGTCAGATCGAAGTAATGCTCAGTCTGCGCAAACCAAGCGTGAATAAAAATGAGCCACTGCACAGCAAAGGCGAAGACACCGCACCAAACGAATACCGACAGCCCTTCATAGACGACCCCTTGATCGGCTCCGGCCCACGCGACAGCGCAAGCCAACAAAATGCCGCCTAGGCTGCCCAAAATACCTACGATCCACTTCTGCATGTCATTCCCCATATGCCGATATTATGCGTCTAAGTCTGGCGGCCACGACTCGCCCTGTGTGCCTTCTTTCCACTGCGGAAATTTTTGCATGATTCCCACAAACAGCGGGTCTTGTAGCCAGCGGTCTAACCACAGGCGAACCTGCTGACGCGGCTGCTCATCAAACCACTGGCGGTCTACAGAGGCAAACTGCCGCACAAAGGGCATTACCGCCAAATCCAAAAACTGAGGTTTTTCGCCCAACAAAAAATCTGCTGTTTGTAGGCGCTCCTCAAACCCATCCAAATGCGCAACCGCCTGATCTCGATAATGACTTTGCGCGTGCAAGTCCTGAGCACCATGATACTTGTAGGCATCCAGCAGCGGTTTGAAGTTACTGTCGAAATCTCGAGCCAAGGCGAGCTGGGCGTCCACAGGCGCGCAGTCAAACCAAGAGCTTGCCTCAGGTAGCGCCCAAACCATGACATCCAGACTCTCTTCTAGGATCTTTCCATCTGTGGTTTGCAATACCGGCACCGTGCCCTTGGGTGATAGCGCCAACAGGCTGGGCGGCTTATCCCGCAGCACAACCTCGCGCAGCTCTAACCGAATATTCTGGCTTTTCAGCGCCATACGCGCTCGCATGGCGTATGGGCAGCGCCGAAAGCTATACAGCAGCGTCACGTTTAACCTGCCTCCGTTGAACGCTCAGGACTGACCTTGGATTTCAGGAAGCCCCGAAATATCTTGGGCCCAAGGTACTCTCGAGGCACACCAAACCTGTACCTGGGGCGCCAGTTGCTCAACCTCTTGTAACAGCCCGGTGCGAATGCCCAGCATGCGCTGACCCGCTGGCACATCCTCAACCACAGAGGTGGCGTAGATGTGTGAACCACAGTTGGCGCAAAAAGAAAGCTCCCGACGGTTGCCGCTATCGCCGGTCTTGAAGTACAGCTTGGGCTCGCCTTTGAGCAGTGCAAAAGATGCTTCTTGCACCTGAACAATGCTGCGATAGGGCCCACCGGACATGGTCTGGCAATCGGTGCAGTGACAGATCACCGCACGCTTTGGATCCGCTTCAGCCTCAAAGGCAATGGCGCCGCAATGGCAGGCGCCGTGGATGGTCATGGGATCGGACATAGCTTGATTCTCGTTGATTGCTCCTGCGCCTAACTCTCAATGATGCACAGTTTTCGATCAAGTAATGCTGTTTGGGACGTGTTCGCAAACCCTGGCCCAAACTCTCGCCCGAAGCCTCCAAGAGAGGTATCGTTTGGCGTTCATAGGTTTTACACGTCGAAACCCGTCACGTTCATCGCAAACGATAAAAGGAACGCATCATGATTCGCACCACCACGTTAATCGCTTTGTTATTGGCCGCCAGTACTAGCAGCTGGGCGGACGAGCGCACCGAAAAAGCCATTGAAGCAAGACAGGGACTGTTGCTGGTTGTCGCACAGTATTTTGGCCCTATCGTCGCCATGGCCAAGGGTCAGATCCCTTTTGATGCCGCAGTCATCGAAAGCAATGCCGGCAAGATCGCGGTTCTTGCCCCAATGATTCCCGATGTCTTTGCCCGGGATACCAGTGAAAGCGGCATAGTCACAGAAGCCAAAGCCGACATCTGGGCTAACTACGACGACTTCAGCGCTAAAGCCGCCACTGCCGCCGATCGGGCTAACGCACTAGCAGCAGCTGCGAGTCAGGGTAAGGGCCCAACCATGCAGGCCATTGGCGCATTGGGTGGTTCATGCAAGAGTTGTCACGACAAGTATCGCCAAAAGCAGTAAATCTTAGTGGCTTCTGACCCGCGCCCCGAGTTGGTCTGGGATCTGCCCTTGCGACTGTGGCATTGGGCGTTGGCGATCTGCGTTCTGGGATCGTGGATCACTGCTGAAGCCGGATTTGAATGGACCACAACTCACTTCTACTTTGGATACGCGGCATTAACCTTGGTGCTCTTCAGGCTGTTTTGGGCCTTGTTGGGCACCACACATGCCCGCTATAGCAATTTCCTGACGTCGCCAGCCAAAGTGCTGGCCTATCTCAAGGCGGGTACCACGGCCGAAGCCTCGGTAGGGCATAACCCGCTTGGAGGTTGGGCCGCCGTGCTCATCGTGCTCATCGTGGGTTTGCAGGCCGCCACCGGTTTGTTCATCAGTGACGACATTTTCTACGCTGGGCCCTACAACAGCGTAATCACCACAAGCACCGCGGACTGGCTCGCTGGCTTGCATCACCGCATCTTCGCGGGCATTCAACTGCTGGTGGTTCTGCATTTGGCGGCGGTTGCTTGGTACACCTGGGGCAGACAGCAACGCCTGATTCAAGCCATGGTTCATGGCAAAAAAACGCTGCCCGCTGACACCAAGCATCAAGCCATTGGCAACAGCCGTGGCTGGCGGGCCTTGATCCTATTGGTGTTGTGCGCCGGGGTTGTCGCGGCTCTGGTTTGGTTAGCACCCGTTCCGAACTACGAGTTTTTTTGATCCAGCAAAAACGCCTGCAAAGCGGACAAATCGTCGAAACGGTAGCGTGCTTGGGAAAAATCCTGGCTGGCAGTGAAGGGATGAAAGATAGCCGCGCAATCGATACCCGCTGCCACAGCCGAGCGCAGACCGCGCTCGGAATCTTCGATTACCAGTGCCTGAGCAGGCTCGATATCAAAACGCGAGAGCGCTAGCAAATAGGGTTCTGGGTCTGGCTTGCTGTTTTGATAGTGCGAGCGCTTCAGCACGAATTCCATATGAGAGACCAGATTTAGCGCTTGCTCCACGTCTGCGCCAGAATTCAAGCCATGGATTAGATCGAAATCCTGATCTCGGCAGGTCGTGACAATCGCCAGCTTGAAGTATTTTGCCAGCTCGGTCACCACAGCTTCTGCGCCGGGAATTCGAATGGGACGCGTTTGCAGCAGTTGCTGATAGCGCGCATCTCGGGCATCGCGCAGTTGGTCGACGGCAAGCTCATCACAGCCCGCTGCTCTGGCCAAAGCCCAGGGATCAGCACCGAAGGCCATGTTTTTGATGTAGTCCGCTTGTGCTAACGCGATTCCAAGTCCAGCCAATTGCTCTTGAATTGCCTGCAAATACAAGGGCTCGGTGTTAACCAGGACGCCATCATGATCAAACAGAAGATGTGTATAGCGCATACCCTGCAGGCGTTAGGCCACCTTGTAACGCTGTATTTGGATGTCTTCTTCGCCGATGTCTGAAAAATTGTCCGTTACTCTGCCGCGGATATATTCCTGCCATGAAAACGCCCGATAGTGCGGAGACTCGGCGCCCTCCAACCAGGGTTCCACCACCGCATCCACCTTTGGCTGGTAGAAAAAAGGAATGCTGAAACGGCCCTCGGCATTGGTAATGGGCACCACCCGATGGGTGCCGGCGATGCAGCGGTCATTGGTCCAGACCTGCATCACGTCGCCAATATTCACCACGATGGTGCCCGGCTGGGGCTGTACATCGATCCAGCCGTCGGCCTTCGATAACGCCTGCAGTCCGCCGCAATCATCCTGCAGCAGCAGGGTTATGGCGCCGGGGTCGGTATGGTGATGTAACGCCATATCACCCAGTGGCGTTACCTCTTGGCGCTCCTGTGCAGGTACCGGATCCTTGGCCGGATAGTAGTTCAGCCTAGCGGCGCTGGTATGCGATGGGCCGAAACCCTGATTCATGGTGTCTTCCACCCCTTGGGAGGGCAGCCCAAGAGCTAACAAAACCATGCGCATGGTGCCTTCAGATAAGTCGGTAAAAGCGCTGAAGAAATCGGTCAATGCCGGGCGAAAGTGTTCTGGCTGCTGAGGCCAGCGAGTGTGCCGCAATGGATTTCGCGAGATATGCCCTCCGGCTTTAAAGTCAAAGACCTCTTTTTGGTCCCGGCGTTGCTTGGTTAATTCTCGGTCGTAATAGCCCAGCGGGTTCTCTGCGTCCCGATAAACCGCGACTTTTTGCTCGCGAGGCAGGGCAAAAAAATCATGAGCCGCACCAAAAACTTTGGCGACTTCCTCATCGCAGCCGTGATTGCTCAGCAGAAAAAAACCGTGGTCTTCGCAGGCTGCTACCAACGCAGCCTGATCAATGGCTGCTAAACCGCCCGTCTGGAATGCCTGATAGTCAATAACGGGAATACTTTGCATGGATAACTCTCATGAGTAACGAAAGCGATGGGAGATGTTACGAAGTTCTACGCCGAATGCACAGCCGGGAGACAGCGGCTATCCCATCCTGTCCGTCGGTTGCGGGCTCTGGCACTAGCCCTTCGTATTCATCGACGATATCAAAAGCCACTTGGGCGCTACGCAATAGGCGCTTCAGCTCTCCTGACTGCACGCGAAAACGCTGACTGGATGGACCTACCAAATTCTCGGGGCCAGACCACTGCATATGGCTGTCGATAAACAGCAGGCCATCGGATGCGAGTGCTGACACTAGCTTTGGCAACAACTTAGGAGCAACAAAGCGAATGACCACAATGAGGTCGTACTGAGCAGCTGGCTCCGGGGAGACATCACCTTCAAGCACATTACGGCACTGCCAGTTCACCGCTAGACCCTGATTGATGGCGCTGTTAACTCCATGGGCTAAAGCAACGGGGGAAACATCAACGGCGTCGACCTGAAAACCCCGGTCGGCCAGATACAGGCTGTTGCGGCCGCGCCCACAGGCAATCTCCAGAGCGCGCCCGGTACTGCCAATAGTGCCGTCATGACATAAGCGCTGGAGATACGTGCTAGGCCAGTAACGGCTCTCATAAGCGCCTTGCCGATAACGCTGATCCCAGCGCTGGCGATCTGAGTCCGTTGTTAACTTGCTATCGCCTTCATTCATCAATTCACTGTAACCCAAGGACCTGGTAAACACATGAAGCAATCTCTTTCTGAATCTGCCGTGGATGTTGCATGCGAGCATTGGAGCCGCTAGCGTTAGCGCCCCTTCGCAACGAACCAAACTCCGTGGATCAAAGCAATGATCAAAAACGCCTAGATCGGGTGGCCATTTGGCTATCTGGACTCTGTCTTGTGCATTGCCTCGCAGTGCCCATGGCCTTGCTTTTGACCCCCTCACTATCAGCCTGGCTAGATGCGACAGAAACGCAAACCCACTGGCTACTGTTTGGCCTGGCGTTACCCATTAGCGGAGTCGCGCTGTATCGAGGTTACAAACGAGAACCGCGGGCAATGACTCTGGCCATGGGGCTGATTGGCTTATTGTTGATGTTAGTGGGGGTTGTTCACCTGTTTGGCGAGGACCTAGAAATCACCTTCACAACCCTTGGCGTGATTCTGGTCATGTTGGCGCATATCCGGAACCTACACGCCGGTCATAACCATGACATCAAAGAGGCAACGCCCTAAAAACGGCCCACGCCAAACATGACGTGGGCCGTGTGGGCTTACTCAGACTCAACTACCACCCGTAGTAGGACTTTTGATTGAAGCAGGTCGCGCTCTGCAAGTTCACGGGCGATTCTTCGTTAACGCTAACCGACCAAACATTCGTTGCCTCCGGGATACGGGTCGCGCCGACGCCCAGCTGGTCATTGAAGTAGGCTGCGTAAGCGTTGTAGTAGGAAACCCGTTGCGGTGGCCCGCCATGCCATCGCGCCGCTCGGTGGCATTCAAGTCCACCATTAACAATGTTGATCACAGTGCCAACACGATAGGCAAATACTTCCGCATCGGTGGTATCACCCTGAGCCGTTGCGGGCTCGTAATCACTGTTGGTTTGGGGCAACCCCGGATCCTGAGTGCTTTGCGAGATGTTACTGACATCTCCATAAATCACGTCTTGGGAAGACGGCTTGGCTCCCTGCGGAGTCATCCAAAACCAGATACCGGATAGAATCGATAGTGCGCCATTTTCCGCCACCAAATTCGGGAACCGCAGCAATGTATCCCGTTCCGTGATTACATCCGTTAGCAGTCCGTTATCAAAGAGCCAATGATTAAAAGCACCGTAGTTGTAGTTCCAAGATAACTGAATAATCCCTCGCCCATAGTAGGATCTGCCTGGTGCTGGTGGGAACATGACTGACCCGGTATCCACATAGTTGATAGCTTCGCTCTTCCCGGTTTGCGGATCAGTGGAGTAGCCGACCTCCTCAACCCAATAGAGCGCGCCCTTCCAGGCGGTAATGGATTCGCCGTTAAATTCATAGTTTTCAATCCAGGGAGCAGTTGCCGTGCCCCACGAGCCGGAGGTTTCTCTTGATGACTTGGCCCAAAAAACCAGAAACTCTTCTGCCTGTTGTTTGACGGTTCCACGATTCAAAAATTGCTTATAGCCATTCACCTCTGCCCAAGCGTTGTATGCCAGGGTTGCTCTGATAAACGCGTCCAGAGTGAATGTGTCAGTAGAGCCATCCGGATTGGCAAAAGGTTCCGTGTTACGCGTACCGCCACCCTCAGTAGCGGCAAAGTACCGGCCAGATCGCAGCGGGAACAACCAATCCCAATGTTCTTGCGTCACCTGTCGCAAGAACTCATAGCCCTCGGCAGGCAGCACTACCGGCGCTGGGGGAGCGGGGAGAGGCGCGCTAGGCGCGGGTTCTGGAACTACCGGAGGAACAACCGGCGTCACAAGATTATCGGTTTGTTCGCCTGCATCCTCCGTCGCGGCCTCTGCTGTGTCGTCCTCTTCGTTGAGACCGACCACAATAGGCGCTGGCATTTTATCGGTTGCTCCACCGCCCCCTGCTCCGCTCTCGCTGCTTGAATCAGGTGGGGCAATGGGTTGACTCGGGCAAGCTGATAACTCCTCCCAAGGTGAGTCCCAAATATTAGCTAACTGACTGGCAGGCATGGGCTCATCCCCTTGAGTCCACCAATTGGCCTTATAACAAACGCCACCCTGCTGCACGATGGATCGACCGATATAGATACCTTCTGAAGACCAAACTGGAATGGCATCCGATGGCGTTTCTGCAGTCATATCTCCGCCTGAGGTGTCGCCATCTGAGGTGTCGCCGCCTGAGGTATCGCCGCCTGAGGTATCGCCGCCTGAGGTATCGCCGCCTGAGGTATCGCCGCCTGAGGTATCTCCACCGGACATATCATCAGTTTGCCCGACAACTATCA
>JAYOSS010000010.1:0-5773 GCA_038139355.1 Gammaproteobacteria bacterium | reverse complement strand
TCGCCGCCTGAGGTATCTCCACCGGACATATCATCAGTTTGCCCGACAACTATCACTATCGTCGGATCAACAACGGTTTCTGTTTCCTCGCAAGTGACGATCTCCCAGGGTGCTCCTGCACTCGTAGGTATGGTGCCTCGCACCCACCATTTGGCGCGGTAACAATTGGACTCATAAGTGACGATATTGCCTCCGGTGTATGCCCCATTGGGATGCCATGCCGGATTCGCTTCAATTTCGCCAGTAACATCTCCCGAGTTAGCCAGGATCAGCGTGGGCCCTTGTTTAACCCAGCCGGAGTCGCCGGGATAGAAAGTAGGAAGCGTCCCAGCATTGATATACCAAGCATTAGAAAATACCGCACCGCGCAGCACACCATCTTGCTCTTGCACGTATCTAACCTTGATTCCCGGTGTCGGATACGCTCGGGTCGGGTCATGGGGTTCTGCCCCCTCAATTGATCCCATCTCAGCGTGAATGGGTGTCGCAAAGGCCATCAGCAAACTTAGGGTAAGGGCGAGGTAAAGACGCTGAAACAAAGGGGATCGATAACTCTTTGATAGCAATATCATGGGTTTCCTCCCGCCAGCGAGGAGCCTGCTTCGTTATAGTTATCTATTGCTTGGTTGTACTTTTCTACGTCGACGAAATCGTCGCCTGCGAAATTCTCATTCGCTGTTACGGTTAAACCCGGCGCTGTGACCGGTTCTACTACGCTGCCGCCATCGCTCATGGGATCCGGCGCAGGTTCGCTTTGCCCTGCAGAACCGCCACATCCAGTGGTTCCAATCAATACCAAACCAAACAACAGTCCACGGGATAACAACCCGCTAGAGAGAAAGGGATACGACGAATCGCTCCCGCGTTCTACCTTCGTTGCAAACATAAAAGCCTCCAAAGCTTGTGCGCGAAATAGTTAGATCTCAAAGCAGCGGCAAAGCGCTCAGCCTGAACGCAGATGACTTGGAGTCTTGCAAAAGCTAAAGCCGCTCGATGGAACAAGTAGGGCAGGGTAGGCTCCCAAACGAAAGGACTTAGCCGCTCTTGTTCGCTTTTTTGTGAAGGGCGCAGCAGCTTTTACCCTAGGGGTACCATCGCCGGTGCCACAAGCGACAACGTTTTGGGAGAAATCGACCCGGTCATGGCCGCGATGAGTTAGCATTCGGTCGCACATTTCAGCGAATCCGAAGTCGCCACTCACCCGTCGGGAAAAACAAAATGAAATACGACAATATTCTGCAAACCATCGGCAACACGCCCATCGTGAAACTCAACCGCATCGCTCCGGCCCATGTAGACATGTATGTCAAAGTGGAATCCTTTAACCCCATGGCATCGGTCAAAGATCGGTTGGCCTACGCCATCATCAAAGACGCGCGCGACAGCGGCGCCCTGCAACCCGGACAAACCGTTATCGAGGCCACCAGCGGCAATACAGGCATCGCGTTGGCCATGGTCTGTGCAGTGATGGGGCACCCCTTTGTTGCCACCATGGTGGAAACATTCTCCATTGAGCGGCGCAAGGTTATGCGTGCGCTAGGGGCCAAGGTCATTCTCACACCCGCAGCCGAGCGGGGTTCCGGCATGGTCGCCAGAGCGGAGCAGTTGGCAGAGCAGCATGGTTGGTTTTTGGCGCGGCAGTTCCAAAACCCTGCCAATCCCGCCTATCACGCCAGCACCACCGGGCCAGAAATTCTTCAGGACTTCGCCGGAGAACGCCTGGACTACTGGGTCACCGGTTGGGGCACGGGAGGCACCTTGTCTGGCACTGGCCGGACCTTAAAGGCGGCAAGACCGGATGTTCAGATCGTAGCCGCAGAACCCGAGCAAGCGGCGTTGCTGTCTGGTGGCGAATGGTCCCCCCACAAGATTCAAGGATGGACGCCAGACTTCATACCCGACGTCCTAGACCAGGATATTGCGGACCACATCGTGCCGGTTAACGAAGACGAATCTATGGAATGCGCCCTTCGTTTAGGTAGGGAAGAAGGGATCTTTGTCGGTATTTCCGCCGGAGGAACGCTATCGGCGTCGCTAAAGGTGGCAGAACAAGCCCCTGCTGGCAGCGTCATGGTAACCATGCTAGCGGACACGGCAGAACGCTATCTATCCACGCCATTGTTTGCCAGCATCAACGAAGGCTCCGACGACGATTGGCTCGCGGAGCTAGACCAATAGGCGTCTAGCTCGGTAATCGTAATCTGGTCGCCACCGCCGATGTGGTTCGGGTTAACGCCCGACGCGCCAAAAAGCGCTGCATCGCGGCAGGGTCTGATTCTCTGGAGGTTTCCCATGCCGCGAAATCCGGATACCAAGTGAGCAAATGCAGCACGCATTCGTCTCCAGATGATTGATCTACTGGCGCCCACAAACCCATTGGCTGGGCAGCATAGCTATCGGCGCCTTCAAAGGTCTGCCACGCCTGGGTAGAAAGCTGCACCGCTTGCTGGACATGTTGCGACGGCAGCCAAAAATCACGGAACACATAAATACCGGGTTTTTCTAACGGTGCCGGACTTTCGGGTCGTACCGTCGAGCGCAAAATCCATTCTGACTCTACGTTGCATCCGGCGGTGGGTAACCACCCATCGTGATCTTGAGCATGAGCCGTCATCATCAGCAGCTGATTCGCCGCCAACCCGAACAAGCCATGCCAGATTCCCCAAATATGGCTACCGCTCGTGGAGGCTACGGCTTGCCGAAGCGCGCCCTCTGGCTCATCAAGATCTTGGGTCGCAAAACTCAACACGCGCTTTGTAAAAAGCCAATTGGATCCCGCGTCGTTACGCCACTGTGTCATTGCCATGCGCCTTTTTTTCAGCTGTACCATCAGCCCTGTCGATGATTAAACCGCCGTCTGTGACCTGATGAGTGGGTATTAGCAACACCCCCTCACGACATCCCCCTATAGGCCTAGCCGTGAACAATCCCGCTTTGTCTGGTACCGAGCTCCGCTACTGGGCTATCGCAACATAGCGGGGTAATCCAATTCGGCTCCCCACAACACCTGAGCTACGCTGGCATAACGCGATTCGTTGACAAAACCATGATGACGCAGGGTTTCCATATCGCGATTGATGCGATCCAGAGGATGCCCACGCTCTGTCATGGTGGTGCCAGCAATGTTACCCATTAACCGCACCACCTCAGCAGCAGCCTGCACGGCATGAGTGCCAGCAAGATATAGATCAGCGCGATGTTCCGCCGAGGCTTCCTTATCATCAACCGCTCTTTGCCAGGTAATCTCCAAGGCGTTGTAAAACATCAGCCGAGCAGAGCGATAAAGAGCCAACGCCCGCCCAAAGTGGCCTTGGGCCATGTGTTTTTCCGTGAGCTTGCTGGCACCACCTCCCGGGGTTTTGGTCTTCACCAAAGCAGCCACCTCATCGATTGCCCGTTTGGCAAGGCTCAGTGCTACGGGCACATAGGTAGCAAATACGATACGCGACGGACATCTGAATAAGGCGCCTTGGTAATATTTGTTAAACGGCGTTTCGGGCTGGGGTGGCGGCACTACCTGCAACGATGGCACCACCACGTGATCGAACAGCACATCGTTACTGCCGGACCCTCGCATACCCAAGGTGTCCCAGTTGCTTCGCACCTGGCAGTCTTGAATGTTGACTACCGCGTTGTGCATTTCGCCATCCATCAGCACCGGCGACATAATCCATTCGGCGAAATTGCAGCCGCTGACAAAGCGCTGAGTGCCGGAAATTTCGATCCCATTACCCACGCGTTTTCCGGTCAGCGGAGTATGTCCGCTCGCTGCGACCAGTCGGTCCGGGTTATCACCCCAAAGTGTTTCCACTAACTCTGCGGGCCATTTGGCGGCCATCAGCTTAGGAGCGTTAAAGACCATGATGTGCCAGGCTGCCGCGGTATCGCTTGCAGCTACCGCCTCACACACTTCTGCACAGGTCATCGGGCTGACCTCATCACCCCCAAGTTGAGACGGCAAAAACAGTCGAGGAGCACGGGCTTCTACAATGGCCGCAAAGCTATCGTCGTGCAGCCGACAAGCTTGCTCGGCCCAATCGCTGTGCTTGGCCACGCGCTCCGCAACGCTGGCTACTCGCGCTAACGCCTGTTGTTGTTCTGCCTGCAAATCGTTTTGCACCGAAAGCTCTCCCCTTGTCGATCATCTAAGCGCCTCAAATCCGCTTTTTGCTGCCAATCTTTTGGCTCTGTTCTAGGGTCAAGAGTAGCAGCCTCAGCCACGGTAATTGCAACTCTTGCTCCTTCACCATTTTTTTTAAAAATCTTCGTGTCCGCCTAAACCACTGAGTTCTATAGGTTTTCACACATTGAAACAAAATCCGCCGTCGATGCGCCTTTTCTTCGCCGGAAAGTTCTGTATCCTTGCACTCCTCACCAGCCGAAGCTGTACATTCATACAGTAATTTTGCTCGGCAGGGCGGTTGCTTTAATGCAGTGTCAGCTCGGCTGGTTGAGACCACTCCCCAGTGCTTCTCACTACCTCATAGATAAACACTTCCGAGAGCAAAGTTTGCCTCTAATCATCCTCGTTAGACCTGTCTTAGTGAGATCCAACATCGTTTGAATCAACAAAACCTCGTTACAGCTGAGGAAAGCTGGGCAGTTTCTGCAGCCACGGATAAGACCCATCACTCACCGCCAAAAACTCGGGATTAAGCAGACTGTCTTTGGTGTTGTACTGCAGGGTCTTGCCGTCTGCTGTGTACACACCGCCCCCAGCAGCGGTTAGCACCGCTTGAGCCGCCCCGATGTCCCATTCGCTGGTCAGACCGAGGCGCGGGTAGATATCCGCCCCGCCTTCGGCCAATACGCACAATTTCAGGGAACTGCCCACAGGCCGTCGCTCGCACTGCTCAAACTGCTCCTTCACAGCCCCAAGATAGGCCTCTAAACGCTCACCACCGTGATTGCGGCTGGCAACAATGCGAAGCGGACCCTGTCGTTGGTTTTCGTTGCCACCCTGCAGCGGTGTTTTCTGGCCATTTTCGAGCACGTAGGCGCGGTGTTCTGCGTCCGATTGTTGGGTATCGCCAATGTAGATTTTGCTTTGTACTGGCACACCAACGATGCCAAACACCGGTTGGTGATCCTGAATCAGCGCGATATTGACAGTGAATTCGCCATTACGATTAACGAACTCCTTAGTGCCATCCAGCGGGTCTACCAGCCAATAACGCTGCCAGGTTGCACGCTCAGCGAAGGCGGGCGGCACCGACTCTTCCGAAATAATCGGAATTTCTGGGGTCAGGGCCTTCAGCCCAGCTTCGATGACCCGATGGGCTGCCAAATCCGCTTGGGTCAGTGGGGACTCGTCGTTATTTGTCATGGACTCCTAGGTTGTGTTCTAGAACTGGAGTATCACAGCAAAAGCATACCTGACAAGCAAAGCGACCGAGTCTGCAACACAGCTTTCTTTGCCCGACACATACGCTTTGAGTTTTCAGACTGGGATAGCAGAAGACACATTACTCACGGCTTCATACCGCAGAGCGGCTTGGAGCAAGTCTCAGATCTCTGTAGTCACAGGCTCGGCTGATATTGCGACGGAGTTTTCAGACTCTGAGGCTTACAGCATCGGTCTCGGTAGGCGTTTCTCTGACAATTTTTCTGCATCACTGACTTATTCTAAAGAGGAAGGCAGCAGCCAACCAGCTACATCGTTGTTTACTGTTTCTACTGGGTCTGAAGCATTGAGCTTAGGACTTAAATATAAGCGTGAAAATCTGACGATTTCAGGTGGTATTTCTCAGCGCAATGTCGGCGACGTAACTAT
>JAYOSS010000009.1:21836-32998 GCA_038139355.1 Gammaproteobacteria bacterium | reverse complement strand
CAGCGAAACAACGTCCGCAGCCATGGCTCGGGAAGCGCTGAAAGACGACGACCTGTAAGCGTCGCCCCATTTTTAATTGAACAGTCAGGAGAGACTATGAAATCACTAACCAAATTGATGTCGGTTGCGGCGGTTGCCGTTGGCTCGCTGGGTACTGCATCCGTGGCAAGCGCCGAGGTGTCCTACAACGTGGGCTTTGCCTCTGAGTATTATTTCCGCGGAATTTACCAAACGGACGCCTCCGCCAGCGCCGGTATCGACTACGAGCAGGACGGATTCTATGTGGGTGCCTGGACCGCAGATGTAGGTGATGGCCTGGAGTACGATCTCTACACCGGCTACGGCATGGACATTGGAGAGGTCTCAGTGGGTATCGGTTTTACCGGCTACTACTACACCGATGACTTCGATGAAACCTATGAAGAGATCAACCTGAGCGTTGCCTATGGACCGGTCTCCGTCGGCTACTCTATTGGGGAATACGATGGTGACTTTATCGAAGAGCCTGCAGGTACCACCCAAGTGGATGACGGCGACTATGGCTTCTTAGAAGTGTCGGTAGACCTAGGTCAGGGCTTTTATGGCACTTATGGAGCCTTCTACGATGATGCCGACGGCGACTACTTTGAAGTCGGCTACGGCACATCGTTGTCAGATATCGACATCGGCGTTGCCTTGATTTTCCCCAGCGATGAGCTCGAGGGAGATGCGGGTTCTGACGCAGACGGAGAAGCCATTGTCTTCACCATCGGAAAATCCTTCTAAGGATCGCCAGATACGCAAGACGAAAAGGGTCCTTCGGGACCCTTTTTTGTGCTTGGTTAGCGGCGCCGCAATCCGCGCTTAGCGGTCGCATCCGGTGAATTCAGTTTCACCGCTCAGTCGGCCCGCTGTAGCCACTCCATGGCACGAAAGTTCAATGCCTCGATTAAGTGTTGCTGACTGATGGGCATGGCGGACTCGGGCGGGTCAGGAGCCGGTTGCACCGTATTCACTTTGCGCCCAGCCCGCGATCCGTCGACCAAGACCTCGTTCTCCGCAGATCGCACATGCGTGGCCCCGGCGCCGCTACTGTCTTCTAACGCCTCAGCGGCCAAGTTGTCTTGCTTGATCTGCAGTTCCGCTTGATCCAAATCCGCTAGGGTCAGCGCGATGCGCAGAAGCTTGTGGTAGCTGCGCATGGACAGATCAAAGCGCTGCATCATGTTGGCCACGAAGTCAGCGTCCAGCTCCTTGGTGTCTATCCGGTCGGTCAAAGAAGAACCAAGCAAGTGGCCGTTTAAGCACTGTTGGCGTTGAAATTGAATGGACTGTGCCCGGGTAACGAGATGCTTCGTGTGGGCTCGGGTTGGGCCTTGTTCGCGGGCTCTGGTCGATCGCGTTTGTTCGGCTTTTAAGATGTATTTGTGATCGACCTCGGGCACGAACACATGCAGATCGATGCGATCTAACAGCGGCCCAGATATTCGGCTTTGATAGCGTTGTACTTGAGCGGGTGAGCATCGGCAGGTTTGTTCTTTGCACGACCGGCCTGCAGGGCAGGGGTTCATCGCAGCAATCAGCTGAAATCGCGACGGAAATGTTGTGCGGTAACGTGCTCTAGCAATGGCGATCTCGCCGGTTTCAATGGGCTCGCGCAGCAGATCTAAGGCGGTAGGCTTGAAGTGTGGCAACTCGTCTAGGAATAGCACCCCTTGGTGAGCCAGAGTTACTTCTCCTGGCATGGGCGCTATGCCACCTCCCCCCATGGCGACGCTGCTGACAGAATGATGAGGACGTCGCAGTGGCGGTTTGCGATAGTTTTGACGCAGGCTGCCGTGGGCCGAGTAGATGGCTGCAACCTCCAGCGCTTGGTCTGGTCTCAGCGCGGGCAGCAAATCGATCAGACTTTGGGCTAACAGCGTTTTACCGGTGCCTGGAGGGCCCACCATGAGCATGTGATGACCTCCGGCTGCTGCAACCGTGAGTGCTCGCTTGGCCAGATGTTGACCTAGAACTTGGTCAAAGCTGCTGACGGTGGTATCGCGTAGGGGTTCCGTTTGCGCCGCTGACGTCTGTGCTGGCGACGGGTGCTTGCCGCACAGTTGCTCCACAACATCGATCAAATTCAGCGCGGTATGAAACTTGCCCTCAGGTATTAGCTGAATTTCTCGGCGATTGGCATTGGGTAAAAACAAGCGATGCCCCGCATGTTGGCTGGCTATGGCGCTGGACAGCACATTCGTCGCCATGCGCATTTCGCCAAATAACCCAAGCTCCCCGACGAACTCTGTGTTTTTTAGGACCTTGCTCGGCAACTGGCCGCTAGCCGCCAAAATAGCGATGGCTATGGGCAAATCAAAACCAGAGCCAGTTTTGCTTAAATGGCTGGGCGCGAGGTTTAAGGTGATATGACTGGTGGGGTATTTAAAGCCGCTACTGCGGATTGCGCTTTTGACTCGGTCCCGAGATTCTCGCACCGCCCCCTCGGCCAGGCCCACGATAGTGGTGCCTGGTAAGCCGCCTGCTAAGTGGCATTCCACGTGCACCAAGTGTGTTTCTAATCCAAAGGCAGCCCGGCTGAGAACGGAGGCCTGACGACTCATGGGCCTACGGGTTTTTGGGCTGTTCTGCTGGGCCGTCCCGGTCAGTACCCTCCAGAGACGCCAAACGCGTTTCTAGGTGCGCAATTTGCGCCTCTAGGGTTGCGAGCAAAGACGTCTGGGCTTCAAATTCGTGCTTGGGAACCAGTGCCATATGCTTAAAGGACTCTTGGATTTTGGCTTCTATTTGGGCACCCACGGAAGCGGCCAAGTCTTTTGGCAAGGCTTGATGCAACAGCCCTAAGATTGGGTTGATGATGGCGCTGAAGGGGTCGGCTCTCATGTTGGATCCTCTTGGTTATCCGTTGGCTCTGTTTGTTGGCGCTGTCCAAAGATTGGTGTTTGGCCGCTGCATATGCAAAGACTTTTGTCTTCAGACCTATGGCTAACGACTCTGCCCCTGCGTTCATGGTCAGACGTTCTGCCTGAAACTTCTCTTGAGGGTTATTCAGCGCGCTGTTGCCGGCATCAACCTTTACGAACGCCCAGCGCCAAGTTTTCTTAGTTTGGTGTCATCCGTCCACTTCCCTTTCCTCCCCTTTTGCCAGTTTGTGCATCTGCCTCTCGTGCGCTTTCGCCTTTTTCCAGTGCGCGCCCTCTCTGCGCTGCACCATGCTGATGCATTGAATGCCGCCCTGACACCATTTTAGGGCGCAGCCAGGTCGGACTTGGCGCGTTAGAGGTCAGTCCAGTTCGCCATGTCGCAACTGCAGGCGACGTTTTAAGGGGCTGCGACGGTTTTTTGAGGGTTTTCGTACCGGCTCAGACCCCCGAGAAAAAAAGTAGGCACGCATATTGCTTTTCGTGGAGTGGGATCGCGTTGGAAAGATCAAAGGATTAGCTGCGTTGGTGAGAGTTAACGCTATCTATCACAATCTGATTCGTAGAAAATTTGCTGCGTAACAGAATTTGATCTTCCACATCAAATCGGTGCCAGGTTGTGTAAACGATCTGCGAGTCCCTAACGTTTAGGAGAAAACAATGAAGTTAATCACCGCGATTATTAAACCGTTCAAGTTGGACGATGTTCGCGAAGCACTTTCAGAGGTGGGCGTGCAAGGCATGACCGTCACTGAAGTTAAGGGGTTCGGTCGTCAAAAAGGACACACTGAACTGTATCGGGGCGCTGAATACGTCGTCGATTTTTTACCCAAGGTGAAAATCGAAGCGGCTATTGATGACGCTCTGCAAGACCAGGTAATCGAAGCGATCAGCAAGTCGGCGAATACCGGCAAAGTTGGCGACGGCAAGATCTTTGTCACCGCCCTTGAAGAAGCTGTGCGTATTCGCACTGGAGAAACTGGCCCCGGAGCGGTTTAAGCCCCCTAAAAAAATTTGGAGCGAAGATTGTGGAAGATCTGATTCAACTTAGTTACGCAGTAGATACATTCTACTTTTTGGTCATGGGCGCCCTAGTGATGTTCATGGCGCCTGGTTTTGCCATGCTGGAAGCCGGCATGGTGCGAAGCAAAAACACCTCAGAGATATTGACCAAGAACGTTGCGTTGTTCGCCATCTCTTGTGTCATGTACCTGTTGGTGGGCTATGCGATTATGTATGGCGGCGGCGGTATGCTCATTGGTGCCGAAAACACCGTAGACGAAGTGCTGGCCTCTGGCGGCGAGGTTTATTACAGCGCCCGGTCCGACTTCTTTTTCCAAGTTGTCTTTGTGGCAACTGCCATGTCCATCATCTCAGGTGCTGTGGCCGAGCGGATGAAGCTGTGGTCCTTTTTGTTGTTCGCAGTGGTCATGACGGGCTTCATTTATCCCCTTCAAGGCAGCTGGAGCTGGGGCGGTGGCTTCTTATCGGAAGCTGGATTCGTAGACTTTGCTGGTTCTGGAATCGTACACATGTGCGGTGCTGCAGCTGCGCTAGCTGGTGTATTGCTTCTTGGTCCTCGTCAGGGCAAATACGGTCCTAACGGCGAGATCAACGCAATTCAAGGTTCCAACATGCCGTTGGCTACGCTAGGCATGTTCATCCTTTGGTTCGGCTGGTTTGGCTTCAACGGTGGATCCGAGCTGAAGTTGAGCAACATTGACGAAGCGAATGCGGTAGCTCAGGTGTTCGTGAACACGAACATGGCTGCTGCTGGCGGTTTGATCGCTGCCCTGATCTTGGCGCGAATCATGTTTGGTAAGGCCGATCTCACGATGGCGCTGAACGGCGCGCTTGCTGGCTTGGTCTCTATCACTGCAGAGCCACTGTCGGGTACAAACGTTGAGTCCATGTTGATCGGCGCGGTGGGCGGCCTGCTCGTAGTGCTGTCCATCGTGGCATTGGACAAGATGCGTATTGACGATCCGGTGGGTGCGATTTCGGTCCACGGTACCTGTGGTATTTGGGGCTTGATGGCGGTATTGATTACCACCGAGGGCGCCACCCTAACCGGCCAGCTAACCGGCTTGGGCGTCATTTTAGGCTTCACCTTCGCTGCGGCACTGGTGGTGTGGTTTGTGATCAAGATGATCTTTGGTATCCGGTTGTCGGACGAAGATCAACTGATTGGCGCAGACACCGCCGAGATCGGTATTGCCGCCTACCCGGAGTTTTCCAAGTAGGCAGCCAAAGACTCGGTTAAAGCCGAAACCCGAATAAAAGCCGCCTTCCGGCGGCTTTTTTGTGGATGCGTCTAGGAAGTTTTTACTCATCCCGCCCTTTGAAGGTTTAAACTAAGCGCCACAGTCGGTTCCGATGAGTTTGCATGAAATACAAAAGTACCCGCGGCCAGGTTGCAGGCCTGAGCTTTAGCGATGCTTTGCTGATGGGCTTGGCATCAGACAACGGATTATTGGTGCCGGAGACTATCCCGGATATCTCTCACAACTTAGATCGGTGGAAATCCCTGAGCTTCGTCGAATTGGCGCAAGAACTGATGCCGTTGTTCATCGACGATATCGAACCGCAAGTGCTCAACACCTTGGTCGCCCAGTCCTACGCCAGCTTCGATCATGCCGACGTGGTGGGCATGCAGGACCTGGATGGGCTAACGGTTCTGGAGCTTTTTCATGGCCCGACTTTGGCGTTCAAAGATGTGGCCCTACAGTTGTTAGGAAAACTGTTCGAGCATGTTCTGGGTGAGCGCCAGCAACGGCTAAATATCTTGGGCGCTACCAGCGGCGACACTGGAAGCGCCGCCATCGACGGTGTTCGCGGGCAGCGCAACGTCGATATTTTCATCATGTACCCCAAGGGCCGGGTCAGCCCTCTGCAAGAATTGCAAATGACCACCGTGGCAGATGACAACGTGCACTGTATCGAGCTCGATGGCAGTTTTGATGACTGTCAGAACATCATGAAAACCGTATTTTCCGACGCGGATTACAAAGCCAAGTACCAATTGGGGGCGGTGAATTCGGTGAACTGGGCCAGGGTTTTAGCCCAGATCGTCTACTACGGATATGCCAGCTTGCGTCACCAATCCGCTCCAGTGTTTTGTGTGCCCACGGGGAATTTTGGCAATGTGTTCGCGGCGTACCTCGCTGCCCGCATGGGCTTTCCGATCAAGCATTTGCTCGTGGCGACTAACGACAATGATATTCTGGCGCGTTTTTTCGCCACCGGGACCTATGCGCGAGGAGCGGTGCATCAGACCTTGTCTCCGGCAATGGATATTCAAGTGGCCAGCAATTTTGAGCGCTTTTTGTACTATTACTTCGATGAAGACAGCGAGCGCCTAACGCAGTTTATGCAGGACTTTGCCCAAAATGGGGAAGCAAGTATTGGGGCGCCTCCGGGCAAAGAGTTGATGTCCAGTGTTGCCGTCAATCGGGAACAAACCCTGCAGGCCATGCGTGAAGTGAATGATCGCTATGGCTACGTCTTAGACCCTCATACCGCGGTTGGCTATTACGCCGCCCAGCAGTTGGCGTCGCAAAATGCCGATTTGGCTAAGGCTCCAATGGTTGTGGTGGGAACTGCCCATCCAGCTAAATTCCCAGAAGCGGTGGAACAGGCAACCGGGGTGGTACCCACCCACCCGACGCTTACCGCCTTGAATGGCCTGCCAAAGCGTACCAAGGCGCTGTCCTGCGATATCGATGCGGTAAAGGCCTATCTGGTTTCCAGTTTGGCGGGATCCTAACGCTGGGCTCCAGGGGTTTGTCGGGGCGTTAGGAAGTCAGATCAGCAATGGATCTGGGCAGATCGGCTAATTGCTGCACCTCAGCCGAGGGCGTGGACTCTCCATCATTGGCATAGGCGCCATCTCGATTAAACCAAATGGAGTGCATGCCCACTCGATTTGCGCCCAGAATATCGTCGGATAGATGATCGCCAATGTGCACGGCCTTGGATGCAGGCACTGCCGCTTGATCGAGCACGGCCTTGAACATTTTGGGATCTGGTTTGCTGGCGCCGACGTCGGCGCTGCTGATGGCACCTTCAAAAAACTCACCGATGCCCACTCTTTTAATGTTTGCGTTGCCATTCGTCAGGGCAAATAAGCGGTACCTTTGGCTCAAGCCCTCGAGCACCGTCAGCGCGTCTTGAAAGAACACCACATCATTGCGGCCTTTGAAAAACACCTCGAAAGCCGCTTCCGCAGTCTTTTGCGCCTGGTGTGGGTTCAATCCGCTGCGCTGCATGCAGCTTTGCAGAACCTGAATGCGCAAAAACGTTAAGTCGTGGCGTTGGTCGGGATAGCGCTCTACGACGTCCCCGCGAATATCTGCCATGGCGTCAGACGTGTAGATCTCCAGCGCAGCGGGTGTATTGGCCTGCATCCAGTTGCGAAGATTTTTTTCGGCTCGGGTAATGGTCAGGCCCACATCCCATAGAGTGTTGTCCAAATCAAACGTGACGACTTCTATCGAGTTGCTGCTAGGCACTAGGATTTCCTTTCTTATTGTTGGGCCCATCGCTGGTTTTCGATGCTCGAGGATGGGCCTTGTCATACACCTGAGCCAGATGCTGAAAGTCGAGATGGGTGTAAATCTGGGTGGTTGCAATATCGCTGTGTCCGAGCAGCTCCTGAACGCCCCGCAGGTCTCCCGACGATTCCAGCATGTGGGTGGCATAACTGTGTCGTAACATATGCGGATGCAGGCTGGTATCACCGAGTTGCTGGGCAGCCACTTTCTTCAGGCGATTTTGTACGGTGCGTGGCGAAATGCAGTTGCCGTTGCGGCCAGGAAAGACCCATGAGCTGGCATCCGCTTGGTTGGCATCCTGCCAGCGCTGGATCACGGCGACGCACAAGCGGCCCATGGGGACATCGCGTGTCTTACCGCCTTTGCCCTTGACCCTCACCATACCTGCCTGCAGATCTAGGTCGGTATAGCGCAGATTTGCCACTTCGCTTAGGCGCAGACCGCTACCGTAAAACAGTTCCAGCAGTGCTTTGTCGCGCAACGCCTCGGGTGACGCGTCCTGGAAGTTGAGTAACTGCGCTGCTTGATCTGTGTCTAGAACCTTAGGTAGCCGACGTTTATGTTTGGGCCCCCGACTGGCTAAAGCAGGATTGCTAGCGATCGCCCCCTGATTTTGCAAAAAACGATAAAAGCTACGAATGGCCGACAAGTTTCTTTGGATAGAATTATTGGCAAGGCCCGTGCTTTTCAGATGAGAAACATAGGCTGAAATCATCGCGGGGTTTACCGCGGTGGCGGCCACATCTAGCCACTGGAGAAACCGCCCAACTTCTTTGTCATAGGCGTTGACGGTCAGTGTTGAATAGTCGCGCTGGGTCGCCAGCTTGGCTAAAAACGCCTGCAGGTGCTCGGCGTTTTGCGGCGCCATTTCCGTCATGAGTTCGCTAAGCGATCCATGACTTTAGCCACGATATCGGCAATATAGGTGACAAACAGCGTATCCATGCCCTTGGCAAACCGGCCGGGATCACGGCTGCCAATGCATAGTGCGCCGGTTCCCTTGCGCAGGGTCAGGCTTAAGATCGCGGCGCTGCCAGTGTCATCGTGATCCGACAGCGGAAACATTTGTACCAGCTCGTCTTTGCGCAGCGATATGCACAGGGCGTTGGAATTACCGTGCAAGTGTTGCAGCGGCATCTCATGGCTGTGGTGCTGGATATGATCTAAGGTCAACGCCATACCTGCGCCGCACAAATGCGCACAAACAAAGTCTGCTTCGAAGTCGACCAGTACGTGGGTGGCAATGACTTCGTTAAGCTCGGGCCAGCTGGTGACTTCCAGCAGAGCCAGATTGAGTGAACGGGTTTTGGCAAAAATCTCATCGTTGGCACGAGCTGCTTGCAGCAGTTCATTCATGCGCTTGCGCATGGTGACGTTGCGATCTCGAAGGATGTCCACTTGCCGCTCAATCAACGATACCGCACTGCCAGACTCGTGGGGCAGCCTAAGCTCGGAAAGGGCATTGGGGTGGCGCAGGAAAAAATCCGGGGATTGGCGCAAGAAGTCCAACACGGATTGATCGTCTAAGGGCTGGTCAGCGGTTGGTCGCTTGATGTGGTCTATCGCCATTTTATAGTTCCAGTTGTCCCTGATACACGAAGGTGGAGTCGCCGATCAACTTGATTGGGCCCTCACCATTGGGCCATGCCACTTTGAGCTTACCCCCGGGCAGCGACACTTTGACCTTGTCCGATAACTTATTCGATAACCGCCCTGCTGCTACCGCGGCGCTCGCACCACTGCCACAGGCTAAGGTCTCAGCGGCGCCCCGCTCGAAGACGCGCAAACGCACGAAGCCATGATTAATGATCTGACAAAAGCCCACATTGGCCCGTTCCGGAAAAGCCGGGTGATTGGACAACGCGGCGCCAATAGCAGCGACGTCAAGATTGATCACGTCGTCGACAAAGATCACACCGTGCGGGTTGCCCATGGACACCGGGAACACGCTGTAAGCACCGTACTCCGTTTCCAGCGTGTATTCGTCATCAGCGGCTTGACCGGTAACTTCCGGGTTAAAGGGGATCGCTGCTAGATCGCTGATGGGTTCTGGCATCCAGGTTTCTATGAGGCCATCGGCTCGCACCGAGGTCGTCACCACTCCGCCTTGGGAGTGCCACAGCAAGGTGTTTTTTGCGGTAAGTTGCTGGCGCCGCACGAAGTCCGTCACGCAACGGGTGCCGTTACCGCACTGTTGTGCCGCGCTGCCGTCGGCGTTGTAAATTAAATATTCAAAGTCGCAATCCGTTTGGGATGGCGGCGCTACCACTAGCAATTGATCAAAACCGATGCCGCGGTTGCGATCGGCAAGATTGCAGATCTGTTCAGGACTTAGGTCAAACGGCTTGCTTACCCCATCGATAACGACAAAGTCGTTTCCAAGACTGTGCATTTTGCAAAACGTCAGCATGACCGCGGGCTCTAGAGAATCTCAGTGGAGAGCTGATCTTGTAGGGTCTCGCGGCGCCTGACAACCCGAAAGCTCTCGCCTTCGACCAGCACCTCTGCTGCGCGATTACGGGAGTTGTAATTGGACGACAAGGTGGAGCCGTAAGCCCCAGCGCTGAGAATGGCTAACAAATCACCTTCCTTCAGATCCAGTGTCCGGTCTTTGGCCAGCCAGTCACCGGATTCACAAATCGGCCCGACCACGTCCCAAGTCTTCGAGCCTTTCCCAGTCGCTTCGGCGACCGGCAGCACGCCATGCCAGGATTGATACAAAGACGGCCGCAACAAGTCGTTCATGGCCGCATCGACGATTGCGAAGTTTTTGCCACTGTCCTGATCTAGGGCGGGATCCTGGGATTGTAGGTCTTGAGCTTGCTGGTCTGGTGCAGGTTTCAAATATTCCACTCGGGTCAGCAGCACCCCGGCGTTTGCGCTTAAAAACCGGCCGGGTTCGATGGAGACTTGCAGGTCTCTGTCCTGAAGCACTTCTTGAATTCGGTTGCCCCAGCCCTGAATGTCGAAAGCGGGTTCGCTCTCATAGGTCACACCAAAGCCGCCACCAAGATCGATATCCGTTAGCGGGATATCGTGAGCAGCCAGCTGGTCAACCAGAGCCAGCAATTGTTGCAAGGCATCAAACAGTGGTTCCGGATCGTGGATCTGGGAGCCGATGTGGCAGGCAACCCCGCGAACGTTTAGGTTCGGATCAGCGGCGGCCTCCTGATAAATTTCTAGGGCGGCTTCCTGCAGGATGCCAAACTTATTTTCTTTCAGGCCTGTAGAAATATAGGGGTGGGTCTTGGGGTCTACGTCCGGATTGATACGCAGCGCGATTGGGGCCACCTTACCTAACAGTTGAGCTCGGGCGCTGATTCGGGCCAGCTCGCTGGCGCTTTCAACGTTAAAGCACTCGATCTCAGACTTGAGAGCAAAGTCGATCTCTTCTACGGTTTTACCCACGCCGGAAAAGACCACCCGGCTAGCATCGCCACCTGCAGCCAAGACACGACTTAACTCGCCGCCGGAAACAATATCGAAACCTGCGCCAAGATCCGCGAAGCGCTGCAATATGGCTAAGGTTGAGTTTGCCTTCACCGCATAATGCAGACAGTGGGGTAAGTCCCCAAGAGCCTGATCCAATGCTCGGTATTGGGACTCCAACGCTTCAGCGCTGTAGATGTAGACCGGGGTGCCCACGGCCTGGGCCACAGCGGCTAGGTTTACGCTTTCCATCTGCAAGACACCCTCGCGATAGTTC
>JAYOSS010000009.1:0-21826 GCA_038139355.1 Gammaproteobacteria bacterium | reverse complement strand
CGATAGTTCACAGCGGCCGCGTTCAACAGCTGGGGTTCAACAGTCACGGGTAATTCCTTTTAAACGACGTTGGTTTCGGTTTGGGCTAGATGTTCGCGCGCTCGGGCTACCGCTTGCAGAACCTGGTTGGGTGCCGTGGCGCCAAAGTGATCTCGGGTCGAGGTAGAACCTTGCAAAGTCAGGACCTGGTAGACATCAGCTTCAATAATGTTGCCATGGTCGCCGTTGAGCTCTTCTAAGCTTAAATCTTCCAGGGCGCGATTTTGACTGGCAGCCAGCTGCACCGCGCTGCCCACCAGATCATGGGCATCCCGAAAGGGCACATTTTTTCGCACCAGATAATCGGCGAGGTCTGTGGCAGTAGCGAACCCTTGCTCCGCGGCGTTCTTCATGACGTCGCGATTGGCTTCGATATTGGGGATTAGCCCAATCAGCGCGGTCAGGCAATCGCCCAAGGTGTCGATGGCGTCAAACAGCGGTTCTTTGTCTTCTTGATTGTCTTTGTTGTAAGCCAACGGCTGGCTTTTCATCAGCGTCAGCAGGCTGAACAGATGACCGTTTACGCGTCCGGTCTTGCCTCGGATCAGTTCCGGCACATCGGGATTTTTCTTCTGGGGCATGATGCTGGACCCGGTACAAAACCGATCCGGCAGGGTGATGAAGTTAAATTGTTGGGAAGACCACAGCACCATCTCTTCGCACCAGCGAGACATATGGGTCAGCGTTAGAGCGGCGGCGGCGCAAAACTCAATGGCAAAGTCCCGATCGCTGACGGCGTCCAAAGAGTTTTCGCAAACGCCATCGAAGCCCAATAAGTCGGCTACCAAATGCCGGTCAGGCAAATACGGTGTACCCGCCAACGCGGCAGCGCCTAGGGGCAATTGGTTGACCCGCTTACGGCAGTCGAATAAACGTTCTCGATCTCGGCGCAGCATTTCAAACCAAGCCATCAGATGATGGCCGAAGGTGATTGGTTGGGCCGCCTGTAGGTGGGTAAAGCCGGGCATCACCGTGTCGGCGTTGCGCTCGGCTAAATCCGCCAAAGCGCTCAGCAATTGGTGCTGTTGATCCACGAGTCGATCAATAGCGGCTCTCAAGTGCAGTCGGATGTCTGTGGCCACCTGGTCGTTTCGGGATCTGCCCGTATGTAACTTTTTGCCGGTATCGCCAATAAGCGCGGTAAGCCGGTGTTCGATGTTCATGTGCACATCTTCTAAATCGATGCGCCACTCAAAGGTGCCTGCTTCAATTTCCTCGGCAACGGTTTCCAGTCCGTCCAAGATTTGCTGCAACTCGTCCTCAGTCAGTACGCCAATGCGTTGCAACATCGTCGCGTGAGCTTTTGATCCCGCGATATCCTCACGATACAAGCGCCGATCAAAACCAACCGACGCGGTAAAAACCTGCACAAATTCATCCGTGGCTTCGCTAAACCGGCCACGCAGGGAGCCTTTTGCTGCAGATTGGAAGCTTGAAGCGTTGGATTTTTTCATTATTGTCGAAGTCTCGTGATGATAGTTCTTAGCGCAACCTACGTTGCTGGTATGCGAGTATATCAACGAAGGGCGAACTCAGGCGGATCAATTGGAGTATCTAGATGAGATCGGACAAGCCAGCGCGGAAGTCAACACAAGCGCCTGAAAGACGAAGCTTGGCACCGCCCAGTCTGCAGGTGATCCGCTCGGCTATGCTCGTTCTTGGAGGCGCAGCGTTATGCTTTGTATTGCTCACGCAAGCTGCGCCCCCCGAACCCAGAGATCCGCTGGCAACACTGGCCTTCTTAGCGATAACCATACCCGTTGGTTCCACCGCATTTTTTCTTACATCGAAGTGCTTCCGTTACCTGAGTATTCCCGGCGGAATATTGTTGGTTACGGTCACCATTGCTGCCGTCGTGATTTTCGCGCACTTTCTCTCGGAGCAATTCGTTGAAGACTACAAAGAGCAGTTTGTGGTTTTGGTTCAGCGGCTGGTAATAGCCGCACTGGTGGTTGGATATCTGCTGCGTACCGCCTATTTGAGTAAACACCTTCGAAGGCGCAGAGTTTCAGAGCAGACTGCGATGATTCAGGCACTGCAATCCAGAATACGCCCTCACTTTCTCTTCAACAGCATGAACGTGATTGCCAGCTTGATACCAGTGGATGCAGAGAAAGCGGAGCAGGTGGTAGAAGATCTTTCAGAGTTGTTTCGCGCCAGTCTGCAGGAAGCGGGCAGCTTCGTGCGTATTTCCCAAGAGCTGGATTTGTGCCGACGTTACATCAACATTGAAATGTTGCGTTTGGGCGATCGACTCAACGTTCAGTGGAATGTTGAAACGCCACCCAAAAGCGCTGAAATACCCTTGTTGCTCATACAGCCGCTTATTGAAAATGCCGTCTACCACGGTATTCAACCCATTCCCGAGGGTGGGCTCATCACTATTGATGTGGTTTTTGATCAAGAGCAAATGTGCTTGGTTATCACGAATCCCTTGGCTGATGAGGCCGGTCAATCGACAGCCTCATCACCGACCCAACCAAAGCCAAACAACCCCAAGCGGGGCAACTCAATAGCTATCGACAACATTCGCCAGCGCTTAAGCGTCGTATATGGCGAAAACGCGAACTTGGTCACAAAACAAGAAGGTGGCCGCTTTACAGCTACTCTCAAGTGCTCGACGGTACCCAAATTGCTGTAGCGCGTATCAAAAAGTCGACCAACGGTGGTTTTTTGCGTCATCGACCGTTTTGACAACCAAAAACTAAAGGCCACGCGCCCATGACATCGTTGATGTTGGCGCCGGTAATGGCGACACCAAAAATAGTGACACTGGCAACAGTAATAGAGGAGTTGCGCTTTCGTCTTGGAGGTCAGGAGCGGGAGCGACCTGTTAAATGGTCTGGCTGATCAAAGGGGAGCCACTGGCGAATGCGAATATTGATCGTAGATGATGAAACGCTGGCTCGAGATCGGTTGCGACGCATGATCGAAACCGATGGGTTGCACGAAGTCGTCGGTGACGTCTCCTCTGGTATCGAGGCGATTAAGGCCAGTGAGCGACTGAAACCTGACCTGTGTCTGTTGGATATCCGTATGCCGGGTATGGATGGTATCGAAACCGCTCAGCACTTCATGAGTCTGGAAGACGCCCCTGCCGTTATTTTTTGTACCGCCTATGAAGAGCACGCCGGGCAGGCTTTTGTGTTACAGGCCCCGGGCTATATGCTTAAGCCTGTGCGCCAGGCCGATTTGTTTCGCGCCTTGGCCAACAGCGCTCGCTTAAACCGAATTCAGTTGGAAGCGGTAAAAAATATCGACACCGACCGCCGCACGCATTTGTGTGCCCGCACCTACAAAGGCATTGAGTTGGTGAATATCAGTGACATTCGCTACCTAAAAGCCGACCAAAAGTACGTGTCAGTGCGTTATATTGGCGGTGAGGTCATTGTCGACGAAACCCTGAGAGAGCTAGAGGAAGAATTTCCAGACTTGTTCTCCCGAGTACACCGAAATGCCTTGGTCACCACAGATCATATTGTGGGCCTAGAAAAAGATTCAAAAGGGCAAATTGGTGTGCGTATGAGTGATATAGATGAGTTGGTAGACGTGAGTCGACGGCATTTGCCGGCGATACGCAAAGTGATCAGACGCCTCTAGTTCGGTCAGTGAAGAGCATCACCATTGCCACGCGCGAAAGCGCTTTGGCTCTTTGGCAGGCGAATTTCATTCGCGACCAGTTAATCCAAGCCCACCCGGATTTGAACGTCACGCTGCTGGGTATGACAACCCGCGGCGATCAGTGGCTTAATGCGCCCCTTAAAGAAATTGGCGGCAAAGGCTTGTTTATCAAAGAGCTGGAAGTTGCCATGCTGGAGGGCCGTGCAGATCTTGCGGTGCATTCGGTAAAGGACCTGCCAGCGCAGATACCCGAAGGATTTAGTCTGCCGCTCATTGGTTTTAGGGACGATGTGCGAGATGTGCTGTTGGGGAGTCCCGATGGCCTAGTGTCCCTGCCCAAGCATGCCAAGGTCGGATCTTCCAGCCCACGCCGGCAAGCGCAGCTGCTGGCTATGCGCCCTGATCTTCGGGTGGAGAGCATTCGTGGCAATGTGCAGACCCGGTTGAGCAAGTTAGACAGTGGCGAGTTTGATGCCATCGTTCTAGCCCAGGCTGGTTTGGCGCGCCTAGGTATTGAGCGCCCGGATGCCTATCCGCTTGACATCGATCGCTGCCTACCTGCACCCGGTCAGGGGGCTTTGGGCATTGAGGTGGTTTCCAATAGTCCCGTTGTTGAGCTGCTGGACGCGCTGCAGCAACCGGATGTTGCCCGTTGTGTTGAGGCAGAACGGGGCATTAGCGCAGGTTTGGGTGCGGATTGTTCTCTGCCAATCGCAGCGCACGCCACACAGGACAGCAAAGGTACAATATTTCTCCGGGCGCTGGTGGCAACTCCGGACGGAGGGCAAATCCTGCGTGCCCAAGCTCACGGTACAGACCCATTGCCCCTTGCCGAGGCCGTGGTCCAAGACTTGCTGGGCCAGGGAGCCCAAGCCATCTTGGATCAATCCCAGACGTCTTAGCCGCATAGCGACGACAGGGTCTGAGCTTGTGCTCCAGCGCCTTGCACCACAGAATTTGTGCTTATGACTCATTGGATCAGTTACAGCGAACCCACCGCCTCACGACTTGCTGAGATGCTGTCGGCAATGGGCCAAGCCACCCTATGCCACCCTGTGACTCGTATTCAGAGGCTGTCCTTGGACGCTCCCATCCCCGACGTTAAACCCGACTTGATCGTGGCCCTATCCCAGCACGCGGTAGCCGCCTATTTAAGCGAGCATTACCGACCCAGCCACCGTGGAGCCAACGTCATCGCTATTGGTCCAACGACCGCTAAAGGGCTTATCGACAGCGGGGATTTCGTCGTTGAATTACCCCAGCACGCCAACTCAGAGGGCTTGCTGGCCATGCCCGCGCTACAAAATCTCAGTCCGAATCAGACGGTATGGCTGTTCACGGGGGAAGGTGGTCGAGATTTGGTGGTATCGGAACTGGCGGATCGCTGTAAGTTCAGTCGCTTCGACTTATATCGCCGGCAGCCCAGTGCGCCAGCGTCGTTGCCGGTGGCGTCGTTACAGAGTGTTTGGATTGGGTCTCTGCATGGCCTTCAGCAGGTCACGGCTGAGGCCGATAAACTGGCGATAGATCGACAAAGCACAACCTTGGTTCTACCTTCTCATCGGGTTGCGAACCATGCCAAAAGCCTTGGTTGGTATAAGCTATTGGTCTGTGAGGGCATTGAGCCCCAACAGGTACGCCAAACCTGTGTCAGGATACAACATGACTGAAGCTTCGGAAAAGAACACAACGCAAACATCACCGGCTTCCAGAGGGCTTGGGTGGGGTTGGTTCACCTTGAGTATTGCGGTTGGCGCTCTGGCGCTGGCGCTGTTCTTGGCCTATCAACTGATCTACCTGCAACCCTTTCACGCCCAATCGGAATACGCTCGGGGACTTGTGGCGGACATGGAGCGTCAAGTGCTGGCGGAGGTGGATGCCGGGATCGCGGATAGCCGCTTAGAAATTTCAGCGCTTGGCGACCAACTCAGCCAGGATAACCAGCGCGCTCGACAGGTTATGGAACGGGCGGTGGCTCAAAGTCTTGAAGCCGCCGCCAAAAATAAGCCAACCACCCCACGACAATGGCGATTGGCCGAGGCGGCTTTTTTACTACGCATGGCGAATCACTGGCTGCAATTGGAAGGCGATGTGCCCACTGCGCTCAACGCGCTATTGCGGGCCGATGAGGTTCTAGTGGCGGTGCAAAGTGAAGGTGCTCCAGATGAGTTCGATCTTTTACCCGTTCGAACCGCCTTAGCCAAAGAGATCTATGCGCTTGAGCAATTCAAGCCTGCGGACATACAAGGCATATACCTGCGGCTGCAGACCTTGGGCGAGCGTCTCCCCAGCGTTCGTCAGAGCCTGAGTTTAAAACCAGCCGAGACCCAAGAAGTTGAAAGTACCGCTGACGGCTGGTCAGCCCTTATCAACGAGCTAGCTAAGTTTGTGCGCATTACTGACATTGCGACCCTAGTCGACGATGAACAGACTTTGGGTTCTCAGGCGACATTGGATGCAGACATTGGCCCTGCCCAACGGGTTGCGGCTAGGCGTCGATTGCTCAGCGCCATTGAGCGTGCCCAGGTAGCGGTGCTGCGCGGTCAAGAAGAGTTATATGTGACTAGTCTGAGCCAGGCCAGAGACGCGGCAACCCAATTGGGCTCTCCGGCAGATCCGACGATTAACGAATTTGTTGGGCAACTTGATGCGTTGGCGACAGAGCCACTGATAGCACCTCTACCCACTATTTCGGCATCGTTGAAGGTGCTGTCCAGCGTGATGGCTGCGCGCTGATGCGCTGGCTTTGGGTATTTTTGGCGACAGTGGTGGGTGCCTTGGCGGGTGCTCGGCTGCTGCAGGATCCCGGCTATGTGCTGGTGCGCTCGGGTAGCTGGGTTTTTGAGAGCAGTATTGCCGCTGGGCTTTTGGTCGTGCTTGGGGGCGCCGCCGTGTTTTTTTTTCTGGCCAAGGGCATAGGGCGTTTGGCGGCCAGCATCGGCTTCTTTGGACGTTGGCGATCGGCTCGCCAGCAGCTAAAAAGCGTCGATTTGTGGCAACGCGCGAGTAAGGCCATTGCGCTAGGTGATTGGAATCTTGGCGCGACCTTGCTGGCAAAAGCTCACGTGTCCCAAGAGCACCAGTTAGAGGTGTTGTTGGTTCGCGCAGCAAATCTTTGGCGTAATCGAGATGAATCCGGCTTGCAGTCCTTGCTAGAGCAAGCGGCGGAGATGACGGCAGTCGTTGACCTGAGATTGGCCGTTGCCCGCTGGCAGTTGTCCGATGGCGAAGCTGGGTTGGCGATGCAGAACGTAGCCAAGCTCGCACCGTCGCAGCTTACACCTCCGGAGCAGGCAGCATGGGCAGGGCTTTATGCTTGGGCTCTGGTGGAGCAGCGACGCTGGCAGGACCTACACGGTCATTGGACAGCGGTAGAAAAGAACCAGGTGCTCAAGAGCGAGGCGTTTCGCGATCAGATGTCGTTGCTCAGGGCTGGTAAAGCCATGGCCGATAGTGTGGTGGGCGATACCCAAAAGGATCCAGCGCCTTGGCGTACGGGACTGAAAAATTTGCCCAAACAGTGGCAGACAGACCCCAAAACCCTGACGCGATGGGCCAAATGGTTGATCGACAGCGGCCGACAAGAGCAAGCCCGACAACTCCTTGAGCAGGCATTGGCCAAAAGCTGGCGGTCGGTGCTGGTACGTTGTTATGGCGAGCTAGATCATCCCGATACTGTTGCCCAAGCCAGTGAGCAAGCTGGCCAATGGTTGAAGAAAACGCCTGAAGATCCTGAGTTGCTGTTGGCGATGGGCCGATTACTTCGGGCCAATAACCAAACAGAGTTGAG
Organism: Gammaproteobacteria bacterium; assembly: GCA_038139355.1. Taxonomy (GTDB): domain Bacteria; phylum Pseudomonadota; class Gammaproteobacteria; order Pseudomonadales; family Azotimanducaceae; genus UBA4421. Next base: position 14,376 of record JAYOSS010000009.1, on the reverse strand, counting down.
TCGGGAACAGTTGCTTAAGGCCGTTCGGGTCTTAGCAAACGCCAGCGGCGAGGATTTGGTAGCACTGAGGGCTCTGGTGCTTGCGGAGCTGGGATCCTTGGTTGCACAGACTGCCTAGCGGCGCATGGAATTAAAAAATTCTTCGTTGGTTTTGGTGTCTTTGAGCTTGTCCAGAATGAACTCGATAGCGGCGATGTCGTCCATGTCGTGAAGTAGCTTACGCAATATCCATACACGCTGAATTTCTTCTTCAGACATCAACAGTTCTTCTCGGCGAGTTGCGGAGCGACGAATGTTGATCGCGGGATAAACGCGCTTTTCGGCAATTTTGCGTTCTAGGTGCAGTTCTTGGTTACCGGTGCCTTTGAATTCTTCGTAAATCACTTCATCCATCTTGGACCCGGTATCCACCAGCGCCGTTGCCACAATGGTCAAGCTGCCGCCTTCTTCGACGTTGCGGGCGGCGCCAAAGAATCGCTTGGGGCGCTCTAGGGCATGAGCATCGACACCGCCTGTTAATACCTTGCCTGATGACGGCACGATGGTGTTGTAGGCTCTGGCCAGTCGGGTGATGGAGTCCAGCAGAATAACGACGTCTTTCTTATGCTCTACCAGCCGCTTGGCTTTTTCGATCACCATTTCGGCCACTTGGACGTGGCGTGAAGGCGGTTCGTCAAAGGTAGAGGCCACCACTTCACCGCGCACAGAGCGCTGCATTTCCGTCACCTCTTCTGGGCGCTCGTCAATCAGTAGCACGATGAGTACCACTTCCGGGTTATTGGCGGTAATGGACTGAGCGATGTTTTGCAGTACTAGGGTTTTACCGGCCTTTGGGGGGGATACCACCAAGGCGCGCTGGCCTTTGCCGATGGGTGCCACCAAATCCACGATACGAGCGGTGAGGTCTTCGGTACTGCCGTTGCCGCGCTCTAGCTGCAGTCGTTCATCAGGGAATAATGGGGTCAGGTTTTCAAATAGGACTTTATGAGTTTTGCTGTTGGTATCGCTGAAGTTGACTTCATCGACCTTGAGTAGCGCGAAGTAGCGCTCTCCGTCTTTCGGCGGCCGGATCTTGCCTGCGATGCTGTCCCCGGTGCGCAGATTGAAACGCCTGACTTGGCTTGGGGACACATAGATATCGTCGGGTCCCGCTAGGTATGAACTGTCTGGAGATCGTAAGAATCCGAAGCCGTCCTGCAATATCTCAAGGGTGCCTTCGCCGTAGATGTCCTCACCGTTCTTGGACAGCTTGCGCACGATTGCGGCGATGACTTCCTGCTTGCGCGAACGGCCGACATTTTCAAGGCCCATTTCTCTTGCTGTATCAATCAGCTCGGCTACAGGTTTACGTTTGAGATCAGATAGGTGCATAGCCATGGAGGTAGGAACCTTATTTTAGGATTGCGAACGCCAGAGAATGTTCGGCGTCAGGATCAAGAAAAGAGATTAGTTAGGTAGGCTTAGACCGGGCGTGGATCCCGGCGACTCAACAAAGCCGAAGGTCAGTGTAGTGAATTCGGTGCGCTGGTCAAGATGCAATACCGGCGAAATTTCGCCGGTATTTTGCAACGAATGGCGGCTGCAGATTAGATGTTGCTGTCGAGAAAAGCCTGCAGCTGAGACTTGCTCAGAGCGCCCACTTTTGTCGCTTCCACTTCGCCATTTTTGAACAACATCAATGTTGGGATGCCTCGAATACCGTACTTCGGCGGTGTTGCTTGGTTGGCATCGATATCGAGCTTGCAGACCTTGAGACGGTCGCTGTAGTCGACGACGATTTCATCAAGGATCGGCGCGATCGCTTTGCAAGGTCCGCACCATTCGGCCCAATAATCGACTAACACCGGCTTGTCGGCCGATAGTACGTCCGCTTCAAACTGCTCATCACTGGTGTGCACAATTTGGTCGCTCATGAACAATCTCCAGAATTTTATTGCCGCGAAAGTCTAGCACTGTTCATCGTTGACTGTCCCATTTTCATGGTCAAAGCGTCCTGTTGCAGAGGGAAAAACTCCCCCGGCAGTTCCCTCAGGTGGTCTCTGCCTGCTGTTCAAGCCAGCGTTTGGCGAAGTAGGTCAGAATGCCGTCAGCGCCAGCGCGCTTGAAGCTCAGCAGGCTCTCATCGATCACCTTGGCATCCAACCAGCCATGGTTGATTGCCGCCATGTGCATGGCGTATTCGCCACTGACCTGGTAGGCAAAGGTCGGCACTTTGAAGGTTTCTTTAACCCGTCGCACCACATCCAAATACGGTTGACCAGGCTTTACCATGACCATGTCTGCCCCTTCATCAATGTCCATGGCGACTTCTTGCAGCGCCTCGTCCGTATTAGCTGGATCCATCTGGTAGGTCTTTTTGTCACCGGTGGACAGGGTTGCTGTGGCCCCAACCGCGTCGCGAAAGGGGCCGTAGTAGGAAGAGGCGTACTTTGCGGAATAGGCCATGATTCGGGTATTGATGTAGCCATCGTCATCCAGCTGCTGACGAATCGCGCCGATGCGCCCATCCATCATATCCGATGGCGCAATGACGTCGGCTCCAGCGTCTGCACACACGGACGCTTGGCGCTGCAGCGCTGCTACGGTGACGTCATTGTCTACATAGCCATCGTCGTTCAAAACGCCGTCTTGGCCGTGGCTGGTATAGGGGTCTAAGGCCGCATCGGTAATAATGCCGAGCTGCGGCACAGCGGTCTTAATGGCGCGAACCGCGGTAGGAATTAAGCCTTGTTCGTTATAGGCCTCTGCGCCGTCCAGGCTGCGAAGATTGGCTTCAACGTTGGGGAACAGCGCAATAGCGGGCAGGCCTAAGGCATAAAGTTCTTGGGCCTGGCTAACCGCCAGATCCACGGATAACCGATGGATTTCCGGCATCGATGGAACCGGCGTGCTGGTGTTGTCGCCGGCAATGATAAACATGGGATAAATCAAATCATCCGCGCTGACCCGGTGTTCGCCGACCAGGCGTCGAATAAAAGGTTGCTCTCTGTTGCGGCGTAGCCGAGTTTGTGGAAACCGACGCATGGAAACTCCTGTATCTGGGTGGGCAAGTATAACTGACTTGCCCGGCGGTTAATGTTCGTGGCCTTCCAGCTCCTCTACTGCCGCCAGCCACTGCTCTTCGATGGCCTCAACCTGCTGTCGGGTTTTGCCTGCGTTGGCGAGCAAGGCGTTCAGGTCATCTGGGGCCATCTCGCTATAGGTTTTTTCGTCTGCCAAGGTGCGCTCAATGTCAGCTAATGCGGCGGTTTCACGCTCAAGCTCTTGCTCAAGCCGCTTCACTTTTTTGCCCAGATGGGCCAACGACTCTCGTGATGCAGCACGCTCTCGCCGCAGATCTTTTTTCGACGGTGCATTGTCAACGCTTGCTTGGTTTTGCTCCCCAGAGGCTGCTGCGATTTGCCCGGCCGTGTATTCCGCCAGATCACCGGAAAACGTTTCCAGTACGCCGTCTTGAATCACCCACAGGTCATCGACGATTTTCTCCAGCAAATCGCGATCGTGAGCCACGATCAGCACCGCGCCAGCATAGGCCTGTAGCGCCAACGCCAAAGCGTCGCGCATATCCAAATCCAAATGGTTCGTGGGCTCATCCAGCACCAGCAAGGCGGGTTTTTGGGCGGCTAGCTGAGCCATTACGAAGCGGGCTTTTTCGCCCCCGGAGAGACTGCGAATAGGCCGCGAGATCATTCGCGCGTCGAAACCCCAGCCGCCGAGATAGTCCCGACATTGTTGTTCGGACAAGTCCGTGCGTATGGATGTCATGGACGCAAATGCGGTGTTGTTGGAGTCCAGCGCTTCCAGCTGATGTTGGGCGAAATACCCGATGGGGGCATGAGTTCCACGTTGCAGCTCCCCTCGCTGTGGCTCGAGGTCGCCAACGATGGCTTTTAACAGCGTGGACTTGCCTGCCCCGTTTGCGCCCAAGACGCCAATTCGTGCTCCGGGCAAAATGGTCTGGGCAATATCGCGCAATATGGTGGTATCGCCGTAACCCAGATCCAGATCGCGAAAACTAAATAGCGGATTCGACACTTTGTCCGGATCCGAAAAGCTCACACGATAGTCCGAATCCACGTGCAGCAGCGCCTGAGAGCGCATTTTTTCTAGGGCTTTAATGCGGCTTTGGACCTGCTTGGCCTTACTGGCCTTAGCGCGGAATCGATCGACGAATTGTTGAATGTGAGCCACCTGAGCTTGCTGCTTGGCGGCCATAGCTTGTTGTCGTTCCAATTCTTCACTACGCAGTCGCTCAAAAGCCGAATAGTTACCCCGGTAAAACCGCGCTTGCTCACCGGAAAGGTGCAGCACGTGATCCACGGTGTTGTCGAGAAAGGCTCGGTCATGGGCAATGATCAGCAGTGCTCCCTGAAACTGACGCAACCACTGCTCAAGCCACAGGATGGCCTCTAAATCTAAGTGGTTGGTGGGCTCGTCCAGCAACAACATATCTGACGGTGACATCAGCGCTTGGGCCAGATTGAGTCGAATGCGCCAACCCCCAGAAAAGCTCCGATAGGGGGTGTGCACCTGCGCCGCAGAAAACCCAAGACCGTAGAGTATTTCCCCGGCTCTGGATTGCGCTTGATAGCCGCCAAGGTCTTCGTATTCGGCGTACAGGCCAGCGAGTTTTTGTGAACTTTCTGTGCGCGCAATTTGCGCTTCAACGGCGCGCAGAGCGCGGTGGCCGTCAATCACGAACTCCATGGCCGTTCGGTCTGTAGCCTCAACTTCCTGGGCCATATGGCCCACCTGCCAATGGGCGGGAAAGTCTATGTCACCGACACTGGCGTCCAGTTTGCCTAGCAACAGATTGAATAACGTGGATTTGCCCACGCCGTTGCGACCAACGATGGCTACCTTTTGCCCAGGGTAAACCACCAGATTTAGACCGGCAAAAAGCCGGTCTTCACCGCGTTCAAAGGTCAGGTTTTGAACTTGCAACATAGAGATTTAGTTAATTCGTTGCGTGCTGATTGGTGATCCTCAGCAGGATCCCAAATGTTCTCGATCCAAGGGTCTTTGGCTAACGATGAGTCAACCGAGTCGCTTCCGCAGCCGACGGGCTTTGTCTGCCCGCAGCCAATGGCCGGCCAGGGCGGCGCGACCGCGTGAGCATTTGCGCTTGCTCATCAACCCATGAGGTCAACGTGTGCCAGGCTTTGAACTCTTTCCGAGCCGCACGGTTTTGCTGCATCTCGACAACGCCCCACCCGTTGTTACCGGCCTCTACGTACACCGGGGATTCTCGCAGCGTGGTGACCACGGGCACATTCAGACAGCTCAAAAAATGCTGAAACCGCTGGGTGTTGTGGGAGTTGCCGTCGACACGGTTGCTGACCACGGCAATTGGACGAGGTTTAGCGCGCCATACCCGTTGAGTCATCAGTTGGGTAATAAAATGCTCGCCAGAGTGAATGTCCCAAGCCGAGCCCAACATGGGTACTAAAATCACGTCGCTAAACTTCAGTAGTGCTTCTAGATCCTCACTGGACGCTGGGCTATTGGTGATCGCCGGGGACGAGTCGAAAATGCAGATATCAGAGGACTCAATACGACTGGCGTCCAGAGCACTGGGCCGAGGACAAAATTGGATGTTCACTGGCTGACTATCGCTGTTGCGAGATTGGGCCCACAACCTTGTACTGCCTTGGGCATCGCAATCGATCAGCGTGACGGACAAGTCTCGGGCTGCATAAGCGGCAGCCAGATTGGTTGCGACGGTGGTTTTACCGCAGCCGCCTTTGTTGTTCATGACCAAAATGTTGAGATTTGCCATAACGCGTCGCTACCAACCGAGCTTTTGGACGCTTGTGCATCTAAGCTCATTAAAAAAAGGGGCAGGGAATATAGCAGCGATAGGTGGTAGCGCACCAGCGCAGAAAATCTGGCCCGCTACCGCTTGGTTGGGGCTAGCGCAGGCTTTGGCGCAACTGCATGACGCTGGCTACCAGCAAGATGCCAAAACCCAACAAGGCCCAACCGGCGATGCTCATTAATGGAATGACGCCGTGGACCACAGCGCAGTCACCGGTGCCAGAAGTCATCGCCGCTAACAAATCACCCAGGGGAAAGGCGTCAATCATGTAGGACAGATCAGGCCCGCAACTGGGTACTTGATCCGCCGGCAGGCTTTGGAGCCACAATTGCCGAGTGGCGAAACCCGCCCCCACGGCTGCACATAGGGCGCTGACCAATGGGTAAATACCCCATCTTGGGTTATGAGTCAGACCGATCAGCGCTACTAAGCCCGTCAATGCAAACCAGATGCGCTGCATCATGCACAGGGGGCATGGCGCCAGGCCCAGCGCAAATTCCAGCACCAAACCCAGGCACAAGATGCCGCCAGCAATCATACAAATGAGGGTTGCCCAGCCGTCTGTTTTTATTGTTTGAGTCATTAGATATTCACCACGACTTTACCGACTGCACGGCGTTGGGAAAGACAATTGAGCGCATCCACATACTCGTCCAAAGCGTATTCTGCGCCCACGAGCCCTTGCAGCTTGCCGCTTTGGAACATGTCGATGAGCTCCGCGAAGTTCTGCTCGTTTTCTGCGGGAAAGCGACCGGAAAAGGCGCCATAAAACACGCCCACGACCTGACAGCTCTTGAGTAAGATCAGGTTTGTGGGTACCCGGGGAATGTCTCCGCCCACAAAGCCTACAATGAGCACCCGGCCTTCCCAGTTGATGCAGCGCATACATTGATCGAACAAAGGACCTCCAACAGGGTCGTAGATCACATCGGCGCCGTTGCCGCCAGTAAGCGCTTTAACTTTTTCTTTGAATTCGCCATCACTGTAGTCGATGAGTTCGTCGGCACCCGCTTGCTGCGCCACCGCGAGCTTTTCAGGGCTGGAGGCTGCTGCAATCACCCGAGCGCCCATGGCTTTGCCCAGCTCTACTGCAGCTAGACCTACGCCGCCAGCCGCACCCAGCACCAGTAACGTTTCTCCCGGCTGTAAATTGGCCCGTTGCTTCAGCGCATAGTAAGAGGTGCCATAGGTGGTGGTGATTCCTGACGCTTGGGCAAAAGTCATGTTGGCCGGCTTGGGGCGCAAGGAGCCGGCGTTGACGCAGATTTGCTCCGCCATGGCGCCGTTACCGCAACCGGCAAATACCTCATCGCCTACTTTCCATGCCGACACATCGTCGGCCACGCTGCTGACGACGCCAGCAAATTCACCGCCGGGAGTGAACGGAAAAGGCGGCAGTGATTGGTATTTGCCCTCTACCATCAACACATCTGGGAAGTTCAGTGCACAGGAGCGGATGTCAACGATGACATGTCCAGGCTTGAGCTCAGGAGCTTGGATTTCTGCCAAGGTTAAGTTCTCGGCGGGGCCGAAGGATTCACAAAGTACAGCTTTCAATTCGTTTCTCGCAAATAACTAATGACTAGTACGGACGGTTATTGATTTCTGCGCTTGGTCGGGCAGTGACCGCCAAGATTTAAGAAGCGGCAACCATGGCTGCCTCAAATCAGGTCCAGCTTTTTATGGCGCGATCAGCGATGACCAGTCAGTCAATTGATCGCGAAGCTGGTCAAAGTATATGCGGAAAGCGCGCTGACCTGAATCGAGTTGTGCCAAACAGACAGCGTTTGTCACCTCAAAGAGCTCCTCTTTGCCTAACCGGGTCAGGATCGAACCCAGTCCACGCTCTACATAATCCCACTGGTCATAACCCGCCAGCAGGTCCGTTTGATTCATATAGTTGAGAAAACGCTGCAGATTCGCCGTGTCCGTGTACTCGGGCAGATCACGGAATTCCTCGCAGGCCTGATAGCAGCGCTGGCTGAACTTTTTTCTGGGTTCGTCATAGTAGTTGTGCCAGCCCAGCGATAGGTAGTGATCGGCGAGTACGTCCACAAAGATGGGCGCGTACCGGCGCAGCTCTGGGGGAAACTCTGCACAGGTCTGACGTATGGCGTCATTTTGATTGGAAAAAGCGTCAATGCGCCGGTGTAGGCGTATGCCTAACTTTAGATTTTCTGGCAGCTTGGATGGGATTGGGCCTTTGCTGAAGTCAGCCAAGATAGCCCCGGCAAGCAGGCCTGTGCCCAGCTCACCCCCCTCTGGCCAACGTTTGCTCGCTTCGTCGGCCAGCGCACAGTGAGCCAAAAAGTTCATGAATAAAGCGCGTTGGCAACGGCAACGAGCCCCGGTTTAGGGAGGCGCAAGGTAGCCTTCCAAAAACTCATCAAAGGTCAGGGTATCTGCAGCCTCGATTTGCGCCTGACGCTGCAACGACGCAGCTGACTCCTGTTCGAGTTCCTGCATGGCGGCTTCGTCAATAGGGGTGTCGTCCAGGTAGCGGCTTAGCTCACGGGCTTGATGCATGGTGAACTGAAAGAAGGAGCCATGGGTGGTTAATGCCGCAATCACCTTGGCTGAGGGTGTTTGTTGCGGGCGAGCGACTTTCAGTTGCTGCTGGGCCAGACTCGCTTGATACGCCGCGGTGGCAGGGTCAGCTGCATCATCCAGGGCTTGGGCGATGGGTTTGCAGGCGGCAAGTAGCTGATCTGCCCATTCAGCCAATGACACCTGGCCGTTGCCCTGCTCCAGCATTAGCCCGGGTTCCCGTCCGCGCTCCACCACGCGCGTTTGATTGCGCGACAGGCTTTGGCGTGACTGGGTGGAATCTTCTGGGGAGTCCGCCAACAAACACAACAGCAAGAACGTATCGAGGAACTGAATCTGCTCCAGGTTAATGCCTAGAGGTTTGAAGGGATTGAGGTCTACACAGCGAACTTCCACATATTCCACACCGCGGCGATTCAGCGCTGCTAGCGGTCGTTCGCCGCTTTCGGCGGTTCGCTTCGGACGGATCGTCCCGTAGAACTCGTTCTCTATTTGCAGTACCGCGTCGTTGAGCTGGGGATGTTCACCGTCTGCCGCCGGTTGGATGCCGGTGTAGTCTGGGTAACTCTCGGTCAGACCGATACGCAGGGTGGCGGCATAGTCCTCAAGAGAATTGTAAGAAACGTCCAGGGCGCTTTGGGCTTCACTTTGATACCCCAGCCGCCCCATACGTAAGCTGGTTGCATATGGCAGGTAATACGTGCCCTCGTTGAAGGGATCTAGGCGGTGGTCCAGACCCTGGATGAAAGATCGGCATACCGCTGGCGCAGCGCCGAACAAATACAGCAACAGCCAAGACCAGCGTCGGAAGTTGCGAATCAAGCCAAAGTACGCCTCGGTGCGGCTGCTTTGACTGGTTTTGCCCAGGGCTATCCACAGGGCCTCGGGCACAGAGAAGTTGTAGTGAATACCTGAGATGGTTTGCATCAGTCGGCCATAGCGATTGCCAAGCCCACGGCGATAAACCGTCTTAGCGCGAGCGATGTTCGAGCTACCGTACTGGCCTAGGGGGATCTGACTCTGATCCGCGGCCAAAATGCAGGGCATGCTATTTGGCCAGATCAATTCATTGTCTAGCTGCCGCTGAACAAAGGCATGGATGTCGTGCAGCTCCTTCAGCACTCCCTCGGGGCTGTCGTGAATGCCGGTGATCAATTCCAGCTGAGCCTCAGAAAAATCTGTGGTTATGGCGCGATGAGTTAGGGGTGACCCCAAGCCGGATGGATGGGGGCGCTGAGACAACTTGCCGTCTTGGTCGACTCGCAAGCTCTCTTTTTCAATACCGCGGATAATTCTGTTCAGCCCGTTATCGGGGCTTTGCAGCGCGGCAATTGTGGCATCGTCAAGCAGCATCTGGCGCGGTGCCTCCTAAATCCTGGTCAAGCAGCGTCCATGCGCCGCAGCAGTATCGGGCTGGCGGTTTGTGCCGGGCCCGATCAGGCTTTTCTCAAGAATCGGATGGCTTACGTTGCAGGCCCTGCTGCAACGATGCCCGGTTCCACATCAAAGCGCTTAAAGTTCTCTTCAAATTTAGCGATCAAGCTAGCGGCGGCCGCATCGTAGGCAGCTTTATCAGCCCAAGTGTCGCGAGGATTCAATAACTGAGCATCCACTCCGGGTACTGCGGCAGGAATGTCCAGATTCAACCCGGCTAGATGCTGGGTTTGCACATCCACGAGGGAGCCATTTTGGATCGCTGTAATGATGGCTCGGGTGGTGGGGATGTTGAAACGTTCGCCCACGCCATAGCCACCGCCGGTCCAGCCCGTGTTCACCAGGTAAACTCTGGAGCCGAATTCTTCAATACGCTTGATCAGCAGGTCGGCATAAACCCCTGCAGGCCGCGGGAAGAAGGGCGCACCGAAGCAGGTAGAAAAGGTCGCCTTGTAAGCTTCGGTTGAGCCGATTTCGGTGGAACCTACCGCTGCGGTATAGCCGGATAAAAAGTGATAGGCAGCGGCCTCTTTGCTCAAGATAGAAACCGGTGGAAGTACGCCGCTGACATCACAGGTTAGGAAAATGATGTTGTTGGGTTCGCCGGCTCTGTTTTCTGGAACTTTCGCCTCAATATTGCTGCGTGGATAGCAGGCTCGAGTATTTTCCGTGAGCGTGCTGTCGGCATAGTCTGGATCGCGGTTCGCATCGATGACGACGTTTTCGACGATGGCGCCAAAGCGAATCGCATCGAAGATCACCGGCTCATTTTTGCGGGTCAGATCGATGCACTTGGCGTAGCAACCGCCTTCAAAGTTGAACACCGTACCCTTACCCCAGCCATGCTCGTCATCACCAATGAGCAGTCGGTCTGGATCTGCGGACAGCGTTGTTTTACCAGTGCCCGACAGGCCGAAAAACAAGGTGACGTCTTCATTTGGGCCCGCGTTTGCGGAGCAATGCATGGGCAGTACGTCTTTTTCCGGCAGCAAAAAGTTCAGAACCGAGAACATGGATTTTTTCATTTCACCGGCGTAACGCATGCCGGCAATCAGCACTTTGCGTTGCGCAAAGTTGATCATCACCGTGCCTTCGCTATTAGTGCCGTCGCGCTCAGGTTCACAAACGAATGTGGGCGCATTAACGACCTGCCAAACCTCTTTGTTGTGAGGGTTATAATGTTCTGGCGTGATGAACAGCGAGCGACCAAAAAGACCGTGCCAAGCGTATTCGGTGGTGACCTCGATGGGCAGGTAGTGCTCAGGGTCTGCACCTACATGCAAATGGGACAAAAACGTTTCGCGTTCACTGACGTGAACCTGAACCCGATCCCACAGATGATCAAATACTTCTGCGGCGATGGGCTGATTGACATCGCCCCAATCGATGGATTCGGAAGTAGATGGCTCATCAACAATGAATCGGTCTTTGGGTGAACGACCGGTACGGGCTCCGGTTTCAACCACAATCGCGCCGTTACTGGCGAAACGGCCTTCGCCGCGTTTCACTGCTTCTTCGGCTAAATCTGCGCTGGGTAGATCGATCAAGGTGTTGGTAGTCATAGTTTGGTATTTGAATCTCTTCTGGGGGCGGCGATTATGCCAGAGACAGCAGAATTTGGAATGATAGAAATGCTTCGGCACATGGCACATGCGCGATTATTGCGCTAATGCAGAGGTTCCGTTAGCGCATAGGCTTCGCTAGTGCAAAGGTGTAGAGGCCCCCGTCCCCTCTTGCTGCTTAAGCAAATCTAATACCTCGCTTACGCCCTTTTCATCGTAGTGATAGCGATTACCGCAAAACTCACAGTCTACGGTGATCTCGTCTTGCTCTTGCATCAGCGCAAGTAAGTCTTGTTCGCCCAACATCATCAGCGTGCTGTCTGTACGTTCACGGCTGCAGGTGCATTGATACGCTAGGTTTTTTGCGGGTTGCAGACTGCATGGATACTCGTGAAACAGGCGGTGCAACAGGGTTTCAACATCAAGGCCGGAGAGCTCTTCGCTGGTTACCGTAGCCGCTAATGCGGTTAGGGTTTGCCAAGCGTCTTCAGCGGCTTCGATGTCGTTTTCCGATGCGTCCGGCGCGTTGGGCAGGCGTTGCAACAGCAACCCGGTAACGCTTTGTTCATCATTACTGTGCCCATGGGCAAAGTGCATTCGGGTGTCGAGTTGTTCAGAGCGAGCGAAGTAACTTTCTAGGCACCCGGCCAAATCGTCATGTTCTAGGCTGACCAACCCCTGATAAGGCTGCATGCCGGTTTCCTCGTCTGGCAAGAGCGTTAAAGCCAATTGGCCATCACCCAGCCAAGTACCGATATCGCTGTCGTCTTGGGGAAAGCTTGCATCGTCAGTCAAATGCATGATGCCCCGCAAGTTGGTGTGATCGCGGCACTCCGCCAGCGATCTTCGCAGAGCACCATTGCCCTTGGACTGCAATGCCACAGCGCCGGAGAACTTTAGATTGTCTGCCACCATGGCCACGGTGGCGAGCATTTGCCCCAACAGCGCGCTGACGGGTTTGGGGTACGTTTTGTACTGGGCCGCTTCAACGAGCGTGGATTGCAATCGAACCCACTGTCCGCGAACGGGTAGCTGGGCGAAGCTGAATCGATGTAGAGAGTCCATAATTGATGCCTTGGTCAGTTGACTCAGTCCTCAGTGGAATGTTGCCAGTGTTGGTCTAAATCTCGAAGCTGGGCTAGGGCGCGTCGATCTTTTTTGTCTGGTTTGCTGCTGGGAATATTAAGCCCAGCGCGTTCCATGCGCCGAATGCTGCTGCGTATTTCTCGTTGTTCGATGCTATCAGCGGTTTCCGTGAATAGCCCTTGGGCAACCACAGCCGAGCCTCGCTGCTCTGCTAGCGCATCCACCACTACGGTTTGAATGGTTTCACCTCGCCGGATTTGTACCGTTTGCCCAACATGCACTTCCTTTGACGGCTTTACCCGGTGGTTTTGCACATGCACCTTCCCCCCTTCTACGGCGGCTTTGGCCAAAGACCGAGTCTTAAAAAAACGCGCCGCCCACAGCCAACGGTCGATTCGAACCCCCGTCACAGCAAATTGACCATCAGTTGGTCGTAGTGATCAAAGCTTTGCCATTCCTGCACGTGGCGATGCGCGCGCTGGCTGTCTGGTTTAGCCACGGCCAGCAGGTGGGCAATACCAAATTTTTGAGCCGCAGCTAACACTCTGGGGGTGTCGTCGATAAACAACGTGCGCTGTGGGTCGAACGCCACATCCTCTTGCAGCGCCTGCCAAAATCTCTGTTCTTCCTTCGGCGCGCCATAATCATGGCTGGATATAACGGCATCGACTCTGGATTCCAGTTCCAATACGGGTTCTTTTACTGCCAACGACTGGCGATCGGCATTAGTAACCACAAGAGTTTGTTTTTTAGCCTTGGTCAACTGCCGTAAAAAGTCCTTTGCGCCGGGCAGGTAATCGATAAGCGCCGTTGCCTGCTGGTGCAGATGCACCATGTCGAGTCCGGTGAAGTCCCGCCAGTAGTCGAAACGATAAAAACTCATGCTGCCTAGAACGCTGTGCATATGCGCGTGCAGTTGCTCCTGAGCCTGGCTCAATGGAATGCCCCGGTGGGCGGCGTAGGCTTGTGGAAGCAAAGTTCCCCAGACTTGGTTATCGTACTTTAGGTCCAACAGTGTGCCATCCATGTCCAGAAGCACGGTGTCGATGGCCTGCCACATCATCATGTTGTTTAACTCTTTACGACAAAAACCAGGCGCCAAAGAACGTTATATCGTTAGAAGACCTCAACCGCTGAAAGTCCCACTGGCGCGACCAAACCAGCCTATACTAAAGCCGCATTCTCACGACAGAGTTTTATATCGATGCCATTGCCCAAGATCGAAAAAACCGAAATTTTGGCTCAAAGCCGGTTTTTCAAAATAGAAGCCATGCACCTGACCTTTAGTAACGGTGAGGCGCGGGTCTACGAGCGGCTTCCAGCAGTCGGTGAGCAGGGGGTTATTGTGGTCGCGGTCAATGACAACGACGAGCTACTGCTGATTCGTGAATACGCGGCGGGATTCCACGAATTTCAGCTGACGTTACCCAAGGGGGCTGCTGACAAAGGCGAGGCTCTGGAGGCCGCAGCTGCCAGAGAATTGGCTGAAGAAGTAGGCTTTGGTGCCAGAGAGGTTCAGTTTGTGAAGCGCCTGAGCATTGCGCCTGGGCACATGGGCTTCACCATCAATGTGATGATGGCGAAAGATCTGTACCCCCATCAATTGCCCGCGGACGAACCGGAACCCCCAGAATTGGTGCTTTGGCCAGTGTCCAAAATCGATGAGCTGATTGCTCGCGACGACTTTTGCGAGGCCAGGGCCATCGCCGCCCTGACGCTGTGTTTGCCGCAACTGCGGTAACAAGGCGCTCTCCACCCCCACCCTAACCAACTCAAGGAAGCAAGATGTCAAATCCAATACCGCAGCAATGGGTCGATGAACTGGTCACCATTGTCACGGATGCGGGAGCGGAGATTCTCCAGGTCTACAACACAAACTTCGAGGTCCAGACCAAAAGCGACGAGTCGCCGTTAACCCAAGCAGACCTT
>JAYOSS010000008.1:0-34395 GCA_038139355.1 Gammaproteobacteria bacterium | reverse complement strand
CATCCTTAATTCGGGTAAGCTGAAAGCCTGACTAACAAGAATGGTGCCCAGGAGAGGACTTGAACCTCCACGGGGTTGCCCCCACTAGCACCTGAAGCTAGCGTGTCTACCAATTTCACCACCTGGGCATACGCGGTCTGATAGGGCCGCGGACTTTACTGAACTCACATACAAGGTGTCAAATTTGACGAAACCTCATGGCGAAAAAAAATCGCCCCATCCCCAACTCAAGGCCAACGATTTGTTGCACCTTCTCGCCACAAAGCAGCCCCAATCCTGGAAATCGTTGACGGCAACACTGAATGCCCGGGCGCCTCACGAGATTAAAAAGTTGCGGCAAGTGCTCAAAGGTTTAATCCGGCAGGGACAAATCCGCGAAGAGCAGGGCCATCTTTATCATTTGGTTGCGGCAGACTCTCGCAAGTCTTCCTCAGCTGAGGCAGCCGATTTAGCAGAACCGGTTCAGGGCACCGTCCAAGGCTTTGGTGGCAGGCTAAGCGTGGACGGTTTGCCGATAGCGCGGGTGGGCGGTAAGGAAGCCATTGCCGTTCGCCCAGGTGATCTGGTCTTGTATCGTCGCGGCGGCGAACCCCCAGAGCCGGTAGCGGAAATTCAGGCGCTGCACGAGCGCTCGAACCAGCCCGGTGTGGGCATCCTCAATCTGCGGGGCCGCTGGCCGATGGTTGATCCGCTGGCGAGAAGTTTTACCGGTCGAATGCGCGTGGAGGGCGGCGTTCAGGAGGCGACCCATGGCGATGCGGTTCGGGTCGAGATTTTGGATCAAGATCGCCATGGACTGGTGGGTCGGGTGCTGGATGTGTTGCCCAATGCGTCAGTGGTTGAGCAAGCCATCGACGCCACCTTAGAGAGCTTGGACATTCCCCGTGAATGGCCCGAAGCGGTGGTCAAGGCGGCGGGACGGTTACCCAAATCCGTACAAAGCGCCCAACATACGGGCCGGCAGGATCTCACCGAAATTCCCCTTGTCACCATCGATGGGGCCACCGCTAAAGATTTTGACGATGCGGTTTATGCACAACCCCTGGATAAGCAAGGCGGCAGCAAAAAAGGCTGGCGGTTGGTTGTGGCCATAGCAGATGTGGCCCACTACGTTAAACCCAGGTCAGCCCTGGACCTGGAAGCCGCAGAACGGACGACCTCGGTGTATCTGCCGGGACACGTGGTGCCCATGTTGCCCGAGGCCGTGTCCAACGAACTGTGCTCGTTGAAGCCCGAGGTACATCGCCTGGCGCTGGTCTGCGAGATGCACGTCACAAACACCGGCGCGGTTCGCTCCTACACCTTTTACGATGCGCTGATTCGTTCTCACGCTCGGCTTACCTATGAGCAAGTACAAGCGCACTTGGATCACGGTGCTCCGCTGCCTTGCCCTGCACCGACGGTTGCCGCGGTAGCGGCTAGCATTGCCGCGCTAGCCGACGTACATGCGGCCTTCCGCAAAGCGAAAGATGCCCGGGGCGGGCTGGATTTTGATAGCCGGGAAGGCGTCATCGACATTCAGCAAGGTCACGTGACCGGGGTGCAGGAGGTGGCGCGGCTGCAGGCGCACCAGATCATTGAAGAGGCCATGATCAACGCCAATGTCTGTGCAGCGGCCTTTATCGAAGCCAACGACAGTCGTTCTCTTTACCGGCTTCATGAGGCACCAGATGCGCTGAAGCTGGAGACCTTGCGGCAGGACTTGATGGCCATTGGTCTGCAGATTCCCGATGGTGTCCCCAGCTCTCAGACCTATCAGAAGTTGCTGCGCGACATCGCTGAAAAAGAGCGCGGCTGGCTATATCAGCAGTTGGTGCTGCGCAGCATGAAGCAGGCGGTGTATGGGCCGACGAATGCCGGACACTTCGGGCTGGGCCTAGAGCGTTATATGCATTTTACCAGTCCCATACGGCGCTATCCCGACCTACTCGTGCACCGAGCAATTAAGTCCATTTTGCAGCAACGGGTTAATCGCCCGAGCTGGGTGCCCTCCAGCGAACAGCTGCTGGAGCTGGGTGAACGCTGCTCCAGTAACGAGCGTCGGGCGGAATCTGCTGGCTGGACCGTCGAGGCTTGGCTTAAGTGCGATCTGGTGAAGCGACATGTGGGGGAGGTGCTGTCTGGCACCATTGCCGGTGTGACTGAGTTCGGCCTGTTTGTGGATCTGGACGGCTTCTATGTCCAAGGATTGCTGCACATCTCGGATCTGGGAGCGGACTATTTTCGCTATGACCCTCGCCGCCAGTGCTTGGTGGGTGATCGCAGCGGTCGGCGCTTTACTCTGGGCGAACCCCTGGCGGTGAGCGTTACCAATGTAGAGCCGCCTCAAGGCAAAATTGAACTACAGCTGGCGCCAAGCCATGCCGGTTCGCGACCGAAGTCGTCCAAAGGTCAATCGTCGAAAAGCCAATCCTCCAAAAGCCAAGCCTCGAAAAGCCGAGCGTCCAAAGGCCAAGCGGCGAAGAAGACCGGGGGTAAGGCAACAGGCACCAAGCGCGAAACAACCATCGTTGCCGCCAAACCTAGCAAGCAAACGGCAGAGGACAGCGTGTCTGCAGCTAAGGCGCGTGCTAAGAACCAAAGCGGTGAGGCGCAATCCCAAACACAAAGTCAGGCTAAGTCAAAAACCAAAACCAAAACCAAGACAAAGAGTAAGAAAAAACAAACCACGCCCAAGGGCGTAAAGCGTCGGCAGAGAAACAACAATGGATGAAATTATCGGTATTCAAGCCGTGCGTGCGGCGCTGCGTGAAACCCCTGAACTGGGGCGAACCCTCTATTTGATGCGCGGGCGTCGTGATGCGCGGTTTAACGAACTAATCGCCATGGCCAGAGATGCCGGGGTGCGCTATCAAGTAGTCGAAGATGCGTGGTTCAAGCGCCGCGCCATTGACGGCGCTCATCAGGGGGTTCTGCTGGAATGTCATATCCGTGCTCTGGCCGACGAGCGCGAGCTGCAGCAGCGTTGGCCCGAACTGGGCCCGTCGCCACTGATTCTGGTGCTGGACAGCATTACCGATCCGCGCAATCTCGGAGCCTGTTTGCGCACCGCCAATGCCGCTGGTGTCGACGTGGTCATTCTGCCCAAGCGCAACAGCGCCCCCTTAAGTGCGGTGGCGTTGAAAACCGCTCAAGGCGGTGCCGAGGATTTGTTTATTGTGCAGGTCACCAATTTGGCGCGAACCCTGTCTTGGCTGCGTGAGCAGGGTGTGTGGCTATACGGCGCTGATGCGGACGGCGACGACGTTTGGCACGGGCTGGACAGTTCTGCCGCGACAGCTCTGGTTATGGGCAGCGAAGGCAGCGGGCTGCGCCGTCTGACCCGCAGTTTGTGCGACAAGCTGGTGAGCATCCCCATGCTGGGCAAGGTAGAGAGTTTGAACGTCAGCGTGGCCACCGGTGTGCTGCTCTACGAGGTGGTGCGTCAGCGTCGACAGTCCTGACCATCCACCGGGCGGTAACGCTCATTTTGTTGCCCCGCCAGGCACGACGGGTGGCAGTATCGGGCCTTGCGCTGCCTGCTTGTGGCCCCTAGAATGCGCGTCCGCTGTAATAAGCGTGTTCAGACAACCGTCTGATCAAACATCCTTGCTCCACAGTTCGCGCCAGCACGCTGGGGGCTTTAACCATAAGGAAGCGCAATGCGACATTATGAAATTGTTTTTTTAGTGCACCCTGATCAAAGCGATCAAGTGCCGGGCATGATTGAACGCTATCAAGGCGTTATCGAGCGCGGTAACGGGGTAGTACACCGCACCGAAGATTGGGGTCGACGTCAGTTGGCTTATCCCATCGCCAAAATCCACAAAGCTCATTACATCTTGATGAACGTCGAAGTGGGTCAGGAAGCGATCGAAGAATTGGAAAGCGCATTTCGTTTTAACGATGCGGTAATCCGCAATCTAATCATTCGTCGAGACGCAGCTGAAACCGGCAATTCCAAGCTGTACGAAGAAGAGCTTCGTGAGCAAGAGAAAGACCGCGAGCGAGATCGCCGCCGTCAGGAAGAATCGGCTTCTCGGGCAGCCTCTAGAAGCGAAGATGCTGCGGAAGAAGCCCCGGCAGAAAGCCCAGCAGAAACTGCCGAGGCCGAAGAAACCGTTGCGGCAGAAGAGGAGAATGCAGAATGAGAGGCGGTAGAAGACCACAGGTCCAATTCAAAGATTTAGAAGTCGACTATAAAGATCTCGACTCACTGCGACAGTTTATCGGCGAAACAGGCAAGATCGTGCCTAGCCGCATCACCGGCGCATCGGCGCGTTTTCAGCGTAATTTGGCCAAGCAGGTGAAGCGTGCGCGCTATCTGGCGCTGATCCCATATACCGATCAACACAAATAACGGGCTGAGGAACGACCATGAACGTCATTTTATTGGAGCGTTTGAACAATCTTGGCGACCTCGGCGACGAAGTGTCGGTCAGGGCTGGATTCGCGCGAAACTATCTGATTCCTCAGCAAAAAGCTGTGCAGGCTAATGCCGCTAACCGCGAGGTCTTTGAATCTCGCCGGGCAGAGCTGGAAAAAGCAGCTAACGAGCTCCTGAGCGCAGCTCAGGCTCGGGCAGCAAAACTAGAGGATCACATTGTCACCATCATGATGAAGTCAGGTGAAGAAGGACGCTTGTACGGCTCCGTCGGCACCCAGAACATCGCTGATGCACTGGTGGCCGAAGGCTTTGAGGTTGAGCGCAGCGAAGTACGCATGCCAGAAGGCGCCATTCGCGCGCTGGGCGAGTTCGATATTGCACTGCAACTTCATTCCGACGTTACCGTGAATATCAAAGTAGCCGTCGTCGAGGAGTAAGGCCCCCTAGAGGCCTAGTGCCTACCCACGACGCACTTGGTTGCAGGAAGCGGGATTTATCCCGCTTTTTTTTGCTTAGAAAACAGGTACGTTCCCCTGCGGCAGCGCTTGGACACATTCCCTCGTGACAACCGGTGGCAGGCTATTGCAAAAGCTGCCTGATAAGAGGAATCTTCCAAAGCTCAGATTTAACGCCAGCAGTGGCACTGACAATCCCAAGCACTCATATTCCAAAGCACTCAATACATGTCCGATTACGCCCCCGATACCAATCCGATCACTGCCTTAAAAGTGCCGCCTCATTCTATGGAGGCCGAACAGTCTGTATTGGGCGGGCTCATGTTGGACGATCAATCCTGGTTTGACCTGATTGAGGTGGTGGCCGCCACCGATTTTTATCGTACCCAGCACCAGATTATTTTTGACGCGATGAACGAATTGGCGGCGGATGACGCGCCCTTAGATGCAGTTACCGTATCTGAGCGCCTGTCCTCTAAAGGTCTGTTGGAAAAAGCTGGCGGCATCAGTTATCTGGCCGAGCTGGCAGAGTCGACCCCCGGCGCCAGCAACGTACTGGCCTACGGCAAAATCGTTCGAGAACGTTCGGTGCTGCGTCAGTTGATTGGCGCCGCCAACCAGATTGCCGATTCAGCCTTCACGCCGGATGGCCGCGATACCGATACCTTATTGGAGCTGGCGGAGCAGTCGGTGTTTCAGATCGCCGAAAATAGGCTGAAAGAAAGCGGGCCAGAAAAAGTCGCCCCACTGCTGATCAAAGCCGTAGAGAAGGTGGAGTTTTTAAACAAATCCAAAGGCGCACTGACCGGGCAAGCATCCGGGTTCACCGACTTGGATCGCATGACCACCGGCTGGCAGGCCTCGGATCTGGTCATTGTTGCAGCGCGGCCGTCGATGGGTAAAACCGCGTTTGCGGTCAACATGGTGGAGCACGCCGTTATGACCGGTGGTTCGGTGCTGGTGTTCAGCATGGAAATGCCCTCGGAGCAGATCGTGATGCGGATGCTGTCCAGCCTGGGCCGCATCGATCAGACCCGACTACGAACTGGCGACTTAAAAGACGAAGACTGGGATCGTTTTGCCAGCGCCGTCAGTCAGCTCAAAGACAAGCGCCTATATATAGACGATACAGCGGCATTGACCCCAGGCGAGGTGCGCTCTCGCGCCCGGCGAGTGGCCAGAGAAACCGGTGGTCTGGATATGATCATGGTGGACTATCTGCAGCTCATGCGAACTGCCAAAGAAAGCGAAAACCGCGCCACGGAAATTTCTGAAATCTCCCGCTCGCTCAAAGCCTTGGCCAAAGAAATGAAGTGTCCGGTGGTGGCCTTGTCGCAACTGAATCGACAGCTGGAATCACGGCCAGACAAACGCCCAATGAACAGCGATCTGCGTGAATCGGGCGCCATCGAGCAAGACGCTGATGTGATTTTGTTTATCTATCGGGACGAGGTGTACAACGAAAATTCCGAAGATCTGGGCATTGCCGAAATTATCATTGGCAAGCAGCGTAACGGCCCCATCGGTAAAGTGCGGCTGAAGTTCACGGGCAACCTCACCAAGTTCGAGGACCTGGCCCACGAGATGTACAACGACTTTGTGCACTAACCGCACAACGATCTGACGTTCAGTGGCAAAACCCAAAACCAAAACCGCCTATGTCTGCGATGACTGCGGGGCCGAACACGGCAAGTGGCAGGGCCAGTGCGGCACCTGTAGCGCCTGGAACACCCTCAGCCGGGTAAACGTGACCCCGGTGGTAGCGGCGGCGGTGGGTTACGCAGGCACCACTGCTGAAGTTAAAAAACTGGGCGAGATTGAAGCCGTGGAAGCTGAGCGTATCCGCTCAGGGTTTGTGGAGTTAGACCGAGTACTGGGTGGCGGGTTTGTTCCCGGCTCGGTCGTGCTGATCGGCGGCGATCCCGGCGCAGGTAAAAGTACGCTGTTGTTACAGGCCTCAACAGCCTTGGCTGCGGGCCAAGGCGTACTCTATGTCACCGGTGAGGAATCCTTGCAGCAGTTAGCGCTGCGGGCCCAGCGTCTGCAATTGCCCATGGACGATCTTAGCGTGGCCGCAGAAACCCGGGCCGAGGTGATCGCCAAGCTGGTGGAAACTCAGCGCCCTAAAATCGTCATTTTGGATTCGATTCAGGTGATGCAAATGGAGTCCTTGGATTCCACGCCAGGGTCCATTACTCAGGTGCGCGAAACCGCGGCGTTTTTTACCCGACTCGCCAAGCAGCAAGACGTTGTGATCGTGTTGGTGGGTCATATCACCAAGGAAGGCGGTATCGCCGGCCCCAAAGTTCTCGAGCATATGATCGATTGTTTCATGATGCTGGACAGCCCTGCGGGCAGTCGTTATCGCACCCTGCGCGGTCACAAAAACCGCTTCGGTGCCGTGAACGAACTGGGCATTTTTGCCATGACGGATCTGGGCATGAAAGAGGTGGCGAATCCGTCCGCCATCTTCCTGCAGCGGGGTGATGTGGATTCCCCTGGAAGTATTGCCACCGTGACCTGGGAAGGCACTCGTCCGCTGCTGGTAGAGCTGCAAGCACTGGTCGACGATGCCGCCGGCGGACACCCCAAGCGAGTAGCGGTGGGTTTGGATCAACAGCGCTTGGCCATGCATTTGGCGGTGCTGCACCGGCACTGTGGTATTGCGCTGAGCGATCAAGACGTCTTTGCCAA
Organism: Gammaproteobacteria bacterium; assembly: GCA_038139355.1. Taxonomy (GTDB): domain Bacteria; phylum Pseudomonadota; class Gammaproteobacteria; order Pseudomonadales; family Azotimanducaceae; genus UBA4421. Next base: position 26,880 of record JAYOSS010000008.1, on the reverse strand, counting down.
TGTGGTGGGCGGCGTGCGCATCACAGAGACCGGGGCAGATTTGGCCTTGCTGCTGGCAGTGCTGGGCTCGTTTCGCGATCGGGTGCTGCCCCGGGACTTAATTGTGTTTGGCGAGCTGGGACTTACCGGCGAACTACGGCCCGTGGCTAACGGCCAAGAGCGTTTGCGCGAAGCAGCTAAGCACGGTTTCAAGACCGCTATTGTGCCCTTTGCCAACCGCCCCAAAGAAAAAGTCGGCAACATGACCGTGCATGGCGTTAAAACCCTGCCAGCGGCGTTGGAAGTGCTGCAGTCTCTCTAGAGCTAGAGCTAGAGCTAGAGCTAGAGCTAGAGCTAGAGCTAGAGCTAAAGCGAGAACTAGAACTAAACGACGGAAGGGTCCCACGTTGGCTGTATGAGCCACGCCACGCGCTACGAACCCCGATGCTCGGTCAGTGCTGTTGAGATTGGCGCCAGGCCAGGCAGTGCAACCCGGCGCCGTATATCTTCGGCCTTAGCGGTGAATGGGCTTGTACTGCACCCGGGTCGGTTGTGCATCGCCCAAGCGTCTTCTGCGGTCCGCTTCGTAGTCGGTGTAGTTACCCTCGAAGAAGGTCACATCGCTATCGCCAGTAAAGGCAATGATGTGGGTCGCGATACGGTCGAGGAACCAGCGATCGTGGGAAATCACCAGCGCGGTGCCCGCATAGCTCAGCAGGGCCTCTTCTAGTGCCCGCAGGGTTTCCACATCCAAATCGTTCGTGGGCTCGTCCAGTAGCAGCACGTTGGCGCCCCGGCGCAGCAGCTTGGCTAGGTGCACTCGGTTGCGCTCACCGCCAGACAGGGTGCCAACAAATTTTTGCTGGTCCGTGCCCTTAAAGTTGAAGCGGCCACAGTACTGACGACTGGCAATCTCGTGTTTGCCAATACGCATGATGTCCAAACCATCAGAAATTTCTTCCCACACGGTTTTATCGTCGGCCAACTGATCCCGGCTCTGATCCACATAGGCAAGATCCACTGTCGAGCCTTTTTCGATGGTGCCGCTGTCTGGCGTTTCCTGACCGGTCAGCATTTTGAATAGTGTGGATTTACCCGCGCCGTTACCGCCAATGATGCCAACAATGGCGCCACGCGGAATGATGGCGCTGAAGTTGTCGATCAACAGGCGATCGCCAAAGCCCTTGCTGAGGTTGTTAATCTCAATGACTTTTTCGCCAAGACGTTCACCGGTAGGAATAAACAGCTCGGTGGTTTCACGGCGCACTTCGCTTTCTTCATTCACCAATTCTTCGAATCGAGCCATGCGCGACTTGCTTTTGGCTTGTCGAGCCTTGGGATTGGATCGCACCCACTCCAATTCAGACTTGATGGTGCGCTGGCGCGCTTCGTCGGTAGACGCCTCCTGTTCTAGGCGCTTCTCCTTGGCTTCCAGCCAAGTAGAGTAGTTGCCCTCGTAGGGCAAGCCTCGTCCCCGATCCAGCTCCAAAATCCAGCTCGCCACATTGTCCAAAAAGTAGCGATCGTGAGTTACCGCCACCACGGTGCCCGGGTACTCGTCCAAAAAGCGCTCCAGCCAGGACACGCTCTCGGCATCCAGGTGGTTGGTAGGCTCGTCCAGCAGCAGCATATCGGGCTTGGAGAGCAGCAAGGCGCACAGCGCAACCCGGCGTCGCTCACCGCCGGACAGACTTTTAACCGGGGTATCCCAAGCCGGCAGGCGCAGCGCATCAGCAGCAATATCCAGGGTTCGGTCGATTTCCCAGCCGTCCACGGCATCGATCTGAGTGGCCAAATCGCCTTGGCGCTCCAGCAGTCGTGTCATCTCGTCATCGTCCATGGGCTCGGCAAAGCGCTCGGAGATCTCGTTGTACTCTTTCAAGATGGACATGATTTCAGCCACGCCCAGTTCCACGTTGCCGCGCACATCCAGGTCATCGTCGAGTGCCGGCTCCTGAGGCAGGTAGCCCACGCGAATATCCTTTTGTGCGCGAGCCTCGCCATCGATCTCGGTGTCCTGACCCGCCATGATGCGCAGCAGCGAAGACTTGCCCGAACCGTTCAGACCCAGCACGCCAATTTTTGCGCCCGGGAAAAAAGACAGATTGATGTTTTGCAGAATGGTTCGCTGGGGAGGGACAACCTTGGTCACACCCTGCATGGTGTAGACGTACTGAGCCATGAATGCTCCTGAATTTTTAAAAACGGAAGTATACGGGCCTGTGTCAGTGGTGCCAGTTTTGCCTTGATAAAAAGCTCAAATCGTCCGGATTCAACATTGCCGTGGCGACAACCCAACCCCGCGAATGAGCAGGATTTTAGTTTAAGTCGCAGTTCTTTCAGCCCACCTCATTGGCGACTTGGTTTAGACTGCCGCTTCCAATAAAAACCACGCGCCGAGAGTACATGCCCATGTTTTCAGGAACCGAATCTATTGCCGAATTTGACGCCGAATTAGCTGCGGTGATTGCCGATGAAACCCGTCGGCAAGAAGAGCATATCGAGCTGATTGCTTCTGAAAACTACGCCAGCCCTCGCTCCATGGAAGCTCAGGGCAGCGTGCTGACGAATAAGTACGCCGAAGGTTATCCCGGCAAGCGCTATTACGGCGGCTGCGAATACGTGGACAAAGCTGAGGTGCTGGCCATCGAGCGAGCCAAGGCGCTGTTTGGCGCGGACTATGCCAACGTGCAACCTCATTCGGGCTCTCAAGCAAACGCTGCGGTCTATCTGGCGCTGCTGGAAGGTGGCGATACGGTGCTGGGCATGAGTTTGGCGGACGGTGGTCACCTGACTCACGGCGCTTCCGTGAATTTCTCAGGCAAGCTCTACAACCCAGTGCAGTACGGTATCGATGTGGCCACCGGCGAGGTGGACTATGCCGAGGTGGCGCGCCTAGCCCACGAGCATCAGCCGAAGATGATCGTTGCCGGTTTTTCCGCCTATTCCCGGCGCTTGGATTGGGCCAAGTTCCGCGAAATAGCCGACTCGGTTGGCGCTTATCTGTTGGTGGATATGGCTCATGTGGCTGGGCTGGTTGCCGCCGGTGAATACCCCAATCCCGTGCCGTATGCTGACGTTGTGACCTCAACCACCCACAAGACCCTGTGCGGACCGCGCGGCGGCATCATTTTGGCGCGATCTAATCCGGACATTGAGAAAAAACTCAACTCCGCGCTGTTCCCCGGCAGTCAGGGCGGGCCGCTGATGCACGTTATTGCTGCCAAAGCCGTGGCATTCAAAGAAGCCATGACTCCGGAATTTAAGGAATATCAGGCGCAAACGGTGTTGAACGCCCGGGTCATTGCCCAAGGGCTGGTTGATCGCGGTTACTCCATCGTGTCTGGCGGTACCGACAATCACCTGTTTTTGCTGGATCTGGTGGACAAAGACATTACCGGCAAAGCAGCAGATGCTGCGCTGGGCGCGGCTAACATTACCGTGAACAAGAACGCCGTCCCCAACGACCCGCGCTCCCCCTTCGTGACCAGCGGCATTCGCATCGGTTCTCCAGCGGTTACCCGCCGGGGTTTTAAAGAAGCCGAGTGCTTGCAGTTGGCAAACTGGATCGCCGATGTGCTCGACGACATAGACAATGAAGAGACCAACAAAGCGGTTCAGGCCAAAGTGGTGGAGCTGTGCCGACGGTTCCCGGTCTATCCAAAAAGCGCCTAAATCCACGTCAGCGAGTCCGCCGGCGGGTGGTCGGCGCAACGCGATGGATTTTTCAGACACCTTGGTTACCGAGTTGATGGGCCTGGGCCCCACTGCCGTCGATTCAGCCTGCGCTCGGTAGCCACTTCCCTTTGGTGTATCGTGTGCCCATGACGCGATGCGTAAGGGGGTTGCCGGTTTTTTCCTCAGTATTTCTGCATCCTTCCCCTGCCGCCGTTCGGCGGAGCCCACACAAAATTCTGTTAAAAGTTAGAGCTCCATCGCAGTTTTAGGCCGCAGTCCCAGAACTTTGCGGTGACTCGTTGTAGTGCTCCCCGCATCGGTGCCAGCATCCGGTCATCCCGTAGTGCCTATACCTGCCTGTTCTATAAATCAGAACACTTTGAGCCAACACCGGTCCCGGTGACCGGCAGAACAGGGCCCGGGGTGAGTACAGACTGATTAAGGACGAAAATCATGAGTGAATTGCGATCTGCGGGCTATTGGGTCGGCCATCTGTTATCAACCTTGGCGACTATTGTGGGCATCTATTACGCGGCAATTGTGGGTTTTGACGTGGCTTTGAAACTGGAGATGATCGACTCTGATCTCAACACATATTACGTTGCCGAGTCCCTGTACCAGGAAATGGAGTTCAACATAGAAAGTATGGAGGGGCATCTAACCGCCATCGAAGGCAAGCAATATGTTTTTAAGGAGCATATCGCCGGCATACGACTGAATCGCTTCATTTTTGATGCCGCAAAATACTCCCAGGCGACGTTCGAAATTGAACCATCCTTGCTTGGGGAAGTCTCCAGATTTTACTTCAGCGTTGGTAATGCCCTAGACGCCTACTATGCCAGTGGCCAACAGTCGCCCTCCAGTTTGATGGCGGTTGTTAAACAGGAAGTTGCCCGGGTCAAAGAGCAAAATACACTGTCGCGCTTGGCATCCCATAATCAAGCGATTGCCCATTCTGTTGAAGAGCGAGGAGTTTCTGTCATCAATCCAAGTTAATGACGGGCTGACGTTCATTCTGTGCCTTACTTGGAGTACTAGTCAGTCTCCCTTTGATGGGTCTGGTTGCGGGGCCTGCCCGCGAACCATTTGTGTAAGTTCCGGTGTATCCTATGGTCGCCCGCAGCGGCGAGGGGTGATGGCTCCTTGTCTGCAGGCTGGCGCAACCCAGCCATGGAGCTCAATACATGCACTGTCCCTTTTGCAGCGACCTAGATACCAAGGTCATCGACTCGCGCTTAGTCGCTGAGGGCGATTCAGTGCGCCGCCGCCGAGAATGCACTAGCTGTGGTGAACGCTTCACAACCTTTGAGACCGCGGAATTGGTCATGCCTCATCTGATCAAGCGCGATGGCCGTCGCGAGCCTTTCGACGAAAAAAAGCTGCGCTACGGATTGTCCAAGGCGCTGGAAAAACGCCCGGTCAGTGTGGATCAAATCGAAACCGCGCTAAATCACATCAAGAGCAAATTGCGTTCAACCGGCGAGCGTGAATTGCCGGCACTCACCGTGGGTGAAGCGGTGATGGCCGAGCTGCAGGCGCTGGATCCCGTGGCCTATGTGCGCTTTGCGTCGGTATACCGGGATTTTCAAGACATCAGTGAATTTGCCGCCGAGATCAACAAGCTCGCCAGCAACCCTAAACCTGAACGCGCCTAACGCGGTTTTATGCACGCCTCCGACACCCTGTTTGTACAAGCTGCGCTGGAATTAGCGGCGCTGGGACGCAACAGTTGCGCCCCCAACCCACCAGTGGGCTGTCTTATGGTGCGTGACGGTCAAGTCATCGGTCGGGGCTACCATAAGCAGGCTGGCGGTCCCCACGCCGAGGTTGCCGCCATCGCTGATGCCGGAGGCGATGTGGCTGGCGCCACCGCCTATGTTTCACTGGAACCGTGTGCTTTCGAGGGCCGCACCCCGGCCTGCGCGCTAACCCTGATCGAAGAAAGGGTTGCCCGAGTAGTGGTGGGTGCCCAAGATCCCCATCCTCAGGTAGCGGGCAAGGGTAACGAGTTGCTGCGTCAAGCAGGCATTGAGGTGCGGGTGCTGGAGCTGCCGGAAGCGGTGGCTATGATCGCCGGTTTTAAGTCACGACTCTTGCGACAGCGGCCACGGGTGGTGTTGAAAACCGCCAGCAGCCTAGACGGTGCCGTGGCGCTCAGTAATGGTGACAGTCAATGGATCACCGGTGAGCAAGCCCGTCGGCAGGTACAAGAACTAAGGGCCAGTAGCGATGCGGTGCTTACTGGCGCGGGTACGGTCATCGCTGATGATCCGTTACTCAACGTGCGCGATCCCGAACTACTGCAGGGCAACCTTCAGCAGCCCTTGCGGGTGGTGTTGGACCCCAAGCTCAGGGTGCCAGGGCAGCGACAGATACTGTCTCCTGGCACATTGGTGGTCCATGCTCGAGGCCCCGACGCCCAGTACCCGGATGTGGCGGCGGGCACTGTGGAGTATTTGTCGCTGCAAGACGATCCCATCGATTTGGCGGCGCTGCTGGAAGCGCTGGGGCAACGCGGCTGCAATAACGTGCTGGTGGAAGCTGGGCCCAAACTGCTGGGCAGTTTTTTACGGCCTCGGCAGGGACCGCCTTTATGGGACGAGTGGATTTGTTTTGTTGCTCCTAAGGTATTGGGAGCGGATAGTCAGTCGCTGGCTGACTTCGCGCTGTCCGAACTCAGCCTTGCGCCTAACGCAACCGTTGTGGAACAGACCCGGGTCGGTGAGGATGTGCGCCTGCGCTTGGTGCCAGCATCAAACGCGTCCGATCATTAAAGCCGGCTTAACTTCAGGATACCCATGTCAGAACAAGTCTCTGAGAATAAAAATAAGACCAACATGTGGGCCCGTCGCAAAGCCCGGCGTGCCTTGGTGCAGGCGGCTTACCAATGGCAGGTGAGCGCGACCGAGGTGTTGCAGCTGCGACGTGAGTTTGGCGAAAAAGCACTGGATAAAGCCGATGCTGAATTTTTTGCGGATATTCTGACGTTAATGGTGCGCCACGTGAGCGACCTAGACGCACAGTTGGAACCTTTATTAGACCGCTCTGGCGAGCAGCTAGATGTGGTGGAGCGAGGCATTCTGCGGCTGGCGGCCACGGAGCTGAATCATCGCATCGATGTACCGTATTCCGTGGTTATTAACGAATACGTGGAACTCACCAAAACCTTTGGTGCCCAGGACGCCTATAAGTACGTCAATGGCGTGCTGGATCGTCTGGCTCAGAGTGTCCGCAGTATTGAAGTTGCGGCCAATCCTGGACGCTAATTTTCGTGCAGGACGAATTTGCGCTGATTGACGCCATCGTTGCCGGACTGGGCGATCGTGCAGCGGGAGATTGGGTCAGCGTTGGTCCAGGCGACGATGCAGCGGTCATCACCCCCACACCGGGTATGCAGCAAGTCGCGTCAATCGATACCCTGCTGTCGGACGTGCATTTTCCTTTGGCCGCTCCCCCGGAGCTGATTGGCTATCGAGCGTTGATGGTGGCGTTTTCCGACTTGGCGGCTATGGCTGCCATGCCCCGTTATTGTTTGGTGTCGTTAGCGCTGGACGAATCCCAGCTTCGTCAACGCGGCCAATGGGTGTTGGCCTTGGCTCAAGGTATGGCTGAAGCGGCAAGACAATTGGGGATCTACGTTTGTGGCGGCAATCTCAGTCGCGGACCGCTAAATATTACCGTTAGCGTCCACGGCGAGGCTCATGCCCAGCAAGTGCTGCTGCGCTCTGGCGCGACAGCGGGCGAAGGGTTGTACGTGACCGGCGCCCTCGGCGCTGCGGCGGCCTGTGTTCGCCTGCAGCAGATGCTGCCCGCGCAGCCAACTGCTTTGTCGGCCATCCAGCAAGCCTACTATCGTCCCCAAGCGCGCTTTGATTTTGTACCCAAACTGGATTTAGCCAGCGCTGGCCTAGATATCTCTGATGGCCTTACCCAGGATCTGTGGCATTTGTGTCGTGCCAGCGGTTGCGGCGCGGCGCTGGGCAGTGCGGATATTCCCGTGGCGGCGGGTGCGGCGCTTGCAGATGCCCTGTATGGCGGCGACGACTACCAGCTGTTGCTGGCCAGTGCCCATCCTATTCCCGACAGTTATTGCATCGGGGTGCTGACCGATAGCCAGCAAATCACCTTGGATGGCGAACCCTTGGGTCCCCGAGGCTATGACCACTTCGCGACTCGGGGCTGATATCGCTTTAATCCAGTACTGATCTGGCGCTGCTCCGGCGGCTTTCTTGGGTCCCTAGTCTGGACTATGCTTGACGAAGATAGGGGAGGTCTTCTTGATGCATCAATCAATCAAATTCATACACGATCATGGCCAGCAACTGCGGGACGAGCATGCGGCCAGCGATGAGTTAGGGCGTTTAACCGATGCTGCCCGGGATCTGATTATTCAGTCAGGTGGCATGAAGTTACTGCAAGCGCAAAGTCACGGCGGTTTCGAAGCGCCGATCACAGAATTTCTGGAATGGGTGCGATCGGTAGGACGCTACAACCCAGCCGCTGGCTGGATTGCCGGTGTTGTTGGCGTCCACCCTTGGGAAATTGCGTTGACGGACCAGCGATTGCAGGACGAAATTCATCAGGCGGATCCGAATGTACTGGTGGCCTCGCCATATGCGCCTAACGGGCGAGCCGTACGCGAAGGCGATGGGTTTCGTTTGTCTGGTCGTTGGCAGTACTCCACGGGTACGGATCACTGTGACTGGGTGGTGCTTGGCGGCGTGGTGGTGGATGAGTCCGAGGATCGGACAGGGCCGCCAGAAGTCCGGCACTTTTTTCTGCCTCGACCGGATTATCAGATCATTGAGGATTCGTGGCAGGTGATGGGCTTGTCCGGCACCGGTAGTAAAGACGTGGTCGTCGAAGATGCCTTGGTGCCGGAATATCGCACCATGCTACATGGCGATTTGTCCGAAGGGCTGTATGGTTCGCGCCGGGCCGACAATCACGTTTATCAGCTGCCCTTCGGCTGCGTTTTTTCTGCCGCCATCGCCGCCGGGTCCTTTGGTATAGCCACCGGGGCTATCGAGCAGTATCACGGCTATCTAGAGACTCGAAAGTCCGTGATGGGCGTGGTGGGCAAGACCGACCCGTATCAGCAAGAGGCGCTAGCGGAAGTCGAGGCGGATTTGGCCGCCGGCATTGTGCACGTGGACGCTATGCTTAACGCCTGGCTGGACCAGCTGGCTGCAGGCAATCCCATTACCAAAAGCCAGCGTCTGGAATTTCGTCGCAACCAAGTTCGGGCCGTTCAGCGAGTGCTCTTCGGTGTGGACAAGCTGATGTCCCGGGCAGGATCCGCAGCGATTTGGTCGACCCGACCGTTGGAGCGTTACTGGCGGGATTTGCGTACAAGCGGCACCCACGTTTGCGGTGTGTCTGATGTCATCTACGGTGCCTGGGCCAATGACCGTTTTGATACGGGCATTCAATCCCATGTCATGCACTAACGCTCCATCTTGGAGTTTTGCGGAGGAATCATGATCAAAGCATTGAGTTATGTGGGTGTCGCGTCGCCGGCTGCGGCGGACTGGCGCACCTTTGGTCCCGATATTTTGGGGTTGGAAGACGCATCCCGTGCTGGTGAGGACGTGGTGCGCATGCGTATGGACGAGCAGACCTGGCGCATTGCGATTCATCCCGGACAAGCCAACGCGCTTGCCTACGCGGGTTGGGAAGTGGCTGACCAAGCCGCCATGACAGCGGTGCAACAGACCTTGGAAAGTCAGGGCGTTGCGGTGCACGCGGGCGATCAAGCCTTGGCCGACGAGCGGGACGCCGGCGCCGTCAGCTGGTTCGAGGATCCTGCTGGCTTTCGCCACGAAATTTGCTGGGGCCGCCAGACCGGTTCTGCGCCCTTTGTTTCTCCCCACGGCATCAACTTTGTGACCGGGGACAATGGTTTGGGGCATATGGTGCTGATGGTGCCGGACTTGCAGCAGGCCAGTGACTTCTTTTTAGGCACCCTGGGGTTTCGGCATTCCGACGATGTGGAAGCGGGTATGACCATTCGCTTCTTGCACTGCAATCCGCGGCATCACACCTTGGCGTTTACCCAAGCGCCTGGGCATCGAGGCATGCATCACCTGATGCTGGAAGTAGCGACCCTGGACGATATGGGCTACGCCTACGATCGGGCGCTGGCGGCAGGTCACACCATGGCCATGGCTATTGGCAAGCACCCCAACGATTTGATGACTTCGTTTTATGTCCGCACGCCCTCGGGTTTTGAGGTGGAGTTCGGTACCGGCGGTCGATTGCTAGACATGGATGATGCCGAGCCTGTAGGCCACTACACGCAAACCAGTCTCTGGGGCCATCAGCCGCCAGAACAGCCGCTGGTTCCGGGCATGATCGAACGCTTACCCGCTTAAGGGCGCGGGACTTCTCGCAAAACGGTCAGGCATCGTGTTAACACCGACTCAACTGACCAACCCCAGCGTGTTTTGGCTAACCGCTGGCGGTCTGGGTTTTCTGCGGCCGGGCCCTGGCACCTGGGGCTCTGCTGGTGCGGTGGTTTTTTGGTGGTTTTTTCTCAGCCCCCTGAGTTGGTGGATGCAACTGTTGATCCTGGGCGCGTACTTCGGGTTGAGTTGGTGGCTCTGCAATGTACTCATCGCCAAGCTGGGCATACAGGACGAACCTCAAATTGTGGCTGACGAGGTGGCGGGCATGTGGCTGGCCTTGGCTTGGCTGCCCCAATCCTTGAGTTGGGCTCTAGCGGCCTTTGTCCTGTTTCGACTGGCTGACATAGTCAAACCTGGCCCTATCGGTACGCTAGATCGGCGCCTGCATAACGGCTTAGGCATCATGGCCGATGACCTGCTGGCCGGTGGGCTGTGTGCTGGGATTTTGTTTGCGGCGTCCATGGCCCAGCCGCTTTTGTTCGGCTAGTAGCTGCGTTGTACCGCCTGTCGGGCAAGGCTCGTGAGCATAGGCGTGGCCAGATCTGCTTGGGTGAGCAAATCCAGCGATTCGTCCAGCAAGTGATCAGCGCGCTGTTGGGCAGCTTCCAATCCCATGAGCCGGGGAAAGGTGTTTTTATCCAGAGTTTCGTCCGACCCCGCCGGTTTGCCTAAAACTTCAGAGCTCTGCGTCACGTCAAGAATGTCATCGACGATCTGAAACGCCAGGCCAATACGCGCACCGAAGGTGCTCAGTAACGCAAGTCTCGGATCCTCAGCGTCGATCTCCGCGCAGTAGGCGCCCACTTCCAACGATGACTGAATCAGCGCCCCGGTTTTAGCCGCGTGCAACGCCTCCAGTTCCGCTAATGACAGTTCCTGACCCTCGGCGGCAATGTCTAGGCATTGGCCGCCGGCCATACCTGGCCAGCCTGCGGCTTGGGACAACACGGTGATGCAGCGCAGTTTGGCGCCATCACTGAGGCCCGGCGCCTGGGCGATGGATTGGAAAGCTAGGGAGTGCAGGCTGTCTCCGGCCAGAATGGCGTTGGCTTCGCCGAAAGCGATATGGGTGGCGGCCTGGCCATGGCGTAACTCGTCGTCATCCATGGCCGGTAAATCATCGTGAATAAGCGAATACGCGTGGATGAACTCAAAGGCGCAGGCCGCAGGCAGTGCGACTTGGTAGTCGCCGCTAAAAGCCTCACAAGCGGCGCAAGTCATCAGCGGACGCAGCCGCTTACCGCCGCCCAGCACCGCGTGGCGCATGGCATCGACCATGGGCTGGGCGATGTCAGAATGCCGGGGGAGTAGGGTATCGAGTGTGTGGGTTATTGAGGCTTTGACTGGCTCAAACGGATCGCTCATGCATCCTCTTGGGTTAAATCTTCCAGGGTGTCATCGGCGGTCAGTGTTTTGACCCGCAGCTCCGCAGCGCTCAAGGCTTGCTGACATTGTCGCGTCAGCTTAATGCCGCGCTCAAAAGCTTGTAGTGAATCGTCAAGGCTGAGATCACCGTCTTCCATTTGACTGACCAGCTGTTCCAGCTCAGCCATGGCGGTTTCAAAATTCACCTTGTCGGCAGCGTTGTTGTCTTTCTTACTCATGTTCGCAAAGTAGCAGGGCTGACCACTGGAGAAAAGCGCTACAGCGGAAATAGACTCAATCTACCCGCTACCTTTCTGCCGTTTTCCGGTGAGGTTAGGGTTTTGTGCTTTGCTGATCCTGATAGGCCGCCAGTAAATCGAGCTTGGGGCGCAGCGCGCCGTTGATTTGCCGACCCGCCAAATTCAGTTCCAGGGTGCTGTGGTTGTCCAAAGTATAGGGCTGCCATTTAGGTTCGCCGGTCACGTTGGGGTTGCCGGTTTTCGCGAATTGGGTCCAATAGTTGGATAGGCGCTGGGCCATCGTATAGTCATCTGCTTGCCAAAAATCCCCGGTTTGGCCAACGTTGTTAAACACATAGGCCAACTCGCCAGAGTGATAGGCCCCGGCGCTGCGCTCGCCGCCGGGCAGATCTAAATTGGGGGTGTCGTAGCGATAGATTCGAAATGCCGGTGGCACATAGTCCATGTAGTACAGATAGGCAGGCTGTCCCGCCTGAGTTTGCAGACCAGCCCATCGACGCATGGCTAACCCTAAAAACAGGTCGGTATTAATCGTGCGCAGCGCCACCCCAGAGCTTTGGGCGCGTTCTTGGTGATACGCCGCGGCGATGGGTTCGGCCAAGTCACCGAAAGTGGCCTCGAGCTGCTTGTGTAAGGCCGTTGGTGTTAGGTCTTCCTGGAGCGGCAACAGCTCAATGCCTTCGTTGGCTAACGATCCCAGCAACATGGGCACCTGAGCCTGCTCGCCCCGGCTGAAAACGGCGATGGGTGGTTCCGGCAGTACCCAGCCATCTACGCTGATCAATCCGCCGCCAGCATCCCAGCCGCTGTCGGTGGCCGCAGCCAAGAGCCGCTGGTTATCGACCCCGCGTAAATCCTCAGCACTCACGGTCTGCTGATTCGCAAACAGATAGTCGGACAGTTTGACCCCCCGTGCTTGTCCGGAAGGGTCTTTGCCGTATCGACCCAAACAAGCGGCAGATTGGCCGATGGCTTTGTGAAACAAACCCTGACTCAGTGGGGAGGCCATGAGCGCGCAGACGCTCATCGACCCTGCGGATTGACCAAAGATGGTGACGTTGCTGGCATCGCCACCAAAGGCGTGAATGTTGTCCTGAACCCACTGCAGCGCAGCAATGTTATCCAGCAGACCATAGTTGCCGCTGCTGTTGTGGGCCGATTCTTGGGCCAGAGCCGGGTGCGCCAAAAAACCCCACAGCCCCAAGCGATAGTTCACCGTCACCACCAACACATCTTTGCGCGCTAACGCCGTGCCGTCGAACAGGGGCACATGGGCATAGCCGCTGGTGTGGGCGCCGCCATGAAACCACACCATAACCGGCAGCGGCTCGGCAGCATTGGCCTTAGCCCAGAGGTTTAAATACAAACAGTCTTCGTGGGTGGCAAAGTCGCCACGGCTCCAAACAAAGTTATCCACTTGGGTGGGCTGGTGACAGGCCGCACCAAACTGCTCGGCACTACGAACCTCAGTCCAGGGTTCTACCGGTGCTGGTGGTCGCCAGCGCAGCTCACCAACCGGGGGCGCAGCAAAAGGAATGCCACGGAAGTTCACGATCTTTTGAGCTGGGTCGGCCCAAAGCCCCCGTATCGGGCCGGACGCGGTTTGTCGAACTAGGTCTGGGTTGGCCGCACTCATTTTTTCCTCCGTAGCGCAAGCTGACAGCAGCGCCAAGGCGATGCCAAGCAATGTCCGGGATACCACCGTCAGTTTGGTCACCCTTCGTACCCGAATACCTTAGCCTACGCCCAGGCGCTGGCAGGCCTCTTCGCGCAGATCACGTTTGAGGATTTTTCCAGAAGCGGTTCGGGGCAAGGGTTCTTGCTGTTGATGGACATGACGAGGAATTTTGAATTTGGCCAATCGCTCTTGCAGAAAGTTTGTCAGGTCGTCCGCCGCAATGGGTGAGGCCACATAAACCGTTGTGCCCACCTCTTCACCCAACCGCTCGTCGGGCACCGCGTAGACAGACGCCTCATGAATCAGCGGGTGCTCCAGCAATGCCGCTTCCACTTCACCGCAGCCGATGTTTTCGCCGCCGCGTATCACCAGGTCTTTGATTCGGTCAACAATGTACAGATAGCCTTCGTCGTCTAAGTACGCCACGTCGCCAGTACGCATCCAGCCGCCGGGTAAGAAGGTTTCGGCGTCGGCATCAGGACGATTCCAATAGCCTCGGAAAACCCCAGCGCCGCGGATCAGCAGTTCGCCTCGTTCTCCCGCAGGTAAGTCTTCACCCTGCTCGTCGATAACTTTGAGTTCCATAACGGCACTGCAGCGGCCTGAGCTTTCCGGGTGTTCGACATAGTCCATGCCGCCAATGCCGGTGCCGATGGCGTTAGTCTCGGTCATGCCCCAACCGGTGCCGGGAAGGGCGTTGACGAAGGACTTTTCAATGCTGCGCACCTGCTCCGGTGCTCTGGGGGCTCCGCCTCCGCCTACCGACGCCAGGGTGCTGAGATCCCGCTGGGTGCGTTGAGCTTCCTGAACCAGATCGCCGGTCATGGCTGCTGGCGCAATGAACGAGTTGATCTGTTCAGCCTCGATGAGTTCGGCTGCGGCGGCGGCATCCCATTTGTACATGGACACCAATTTGCGCTGATGCCGATAGCTAGCCAGATACACCGCGTGAGATCCCGTGGCGTGAAATAAGGGTACCGCGAGCAAGGTAGCCGCCTGGTGCACTGGCGCAGGTGGTGGCTCTGGCAGCATAGCGATGCCACAGGTCTGGTCCAGTTCCCAGCTCAGCAGCGCTGCTAAGATATTCATATGGCAGGACACCACGCCCTTGGGGTGACCGGTAGAGCCAGAGGTGTACATGATGGTGGCATCGTCTTCGCGCTCTGGGCGCTGGTCTGGCATAGGCAGAGTCCCGTGAGTGGCCAGTTGCTGAGCCAGCAAATCCGCAAGCTCTGGGCTGTCCGGGTAAGCCGAGGAGCGTACCGCGATGGTTTTTACCGCCAGGTCTTCCTCAATTTGCGCAAAACGCTGGAGTCGCTCGTCATCTGCGATCAGCAGTTTAGCGCCGCTGTCGGTGAGTCCGTAGGCCATTTCATCCGGCTGCCACAGCGCGTTCATGGCAACGGCCACGGCACCAACGGATGTCACCGCCATAAAGGTCAGTACCCACTCGGGGTAGTTACGCATCGAGATAGCGACCCGGTCGCCCTTGCCAATGCCATAGTCCCGCACCAGCAAAGCCGCGATTTGCGCGGACTTTTCCAGGGCTTGGGCAAAGGTCAGACGCTCGTCCTCATAAACGATAAACGTTGCGTCGGTGGCGTTTTCCGCAAACAACTCTCGCAGAGTAGCCGGTGCGTTTTTGAAAAAGCGGCAGTCTCTGCCGAACACCGTAGTGTTGATAAGCTCATATGGCTGACCCGGTGCGGTCAGGGTGGCAAGCACATCGGCTCGGCTAAGTTGGCTGTCTGACACGGTTGAAATACTCCCTTCCTCTTCCCCGTTTGCTGCGTCAATAATAGACAAACGCAGTGCACGGACTTTAGCGAAAGCGCCGGCATAACCCAACTTGATCCAGCGCCTTTGCCGCAAAAAGCTGTCCTACCGGGGCAGGCGCGAAGGCAGGGCTGCAAAGCGCAACGTAGGCCAAACACGCATCCCTACATGGGGTAAAACAGATGACCGAGGAAAGTAAATATGAGCACAGAATTAACCGATAGCCTGATTGCCACCCTACAGACCATCGACACGCCAACGGTATGCAATGCCCTAGAGCTGCTCATTCCCAAGCGCAGGGGTTATGGCTTTACCACCAGCCAATTGGTGTGCACGCGCCCCGAGTTGCCGCCCATGATCGGCTATGCCCGAACCGCCACCATACGCGCAGCCCATCCATCGGATTTATCCGGTGAGGAGGCTAGAAAGATATCGGACGGTTACTACGCTTATATCGATCAAGGACCGAAGCCGAGTATCGCGGTGATCCAAGATCTGGACGGTAACAACGGCTACGGCTGTTTGTGGGGGGAAGTGAACTCCAACATTCACAAGGGCTTTGGCTGCCAGGGTGTGATTACCGACGGTGGAGTTCGGGACGTGCCGGATATCGCACCCGGTTTTCAAATGCTCGCGGCGAGCGTGCTGCCGTCCCACGCCTATGTGCATGTGGTGGACTTCGCCCGTCCGGTAGATGTGGCCGGCATGCGAGTGATGGACGGCGACATCATTCATGCAGACCAGCATGGCGCTGTGGTGATTCCTGGGGATGTGATCGGCCAAGTAAAAGACGCTGCGGATCAGTTGGCGCGCCGAGAAGCGGTGATTATTGCCGCGGCCCAAAAGCCTGACTTTGATATCGACAAGCTACGGCAGGCCCAGGGCGATGCGGCGGAGATACACTGACCTTTGTATCTGTTGGGTTGAGATCTAATAGTTTCAGGCTCCGGGTACACCCAGGGCAGGTGCTACAAGCGCCAGCTAGGGCATGGCCAAGGCGATCAACCCATCTCTCAACGTTTCTCCCTTAAACCCGGCGGTGTGGTGCCCAAGTCGTCTCGAATGCCGGTCACCAATTCTTCGCCGGGCTGGGCCACGATATAGCGCGCGATGTACTGACCATGGTCGCTTAGGGTGTCGTAAATCTGCCTGGGCATGCTGATCTTCATGGGCTCTCGATACCAGGGTGCATGAAATTCCGCATTGGGCATGGCTCTAACGTGATCGGACAGGTTGGGCGTGCCGCCATGCCATGCCCGGGTGTCTCGAATCAGCACGCTGCCTGCCGGTGCCGGGCAGACGGTACTGAGCTTCATCCATTCCGGCTCTTCCGCCAGTTTTGGAATTTTTTGCTGGCTGTGTTGGGTGCCGGGTATCTGCCGGGTGGGGCCATTAATGCGGGTGAAGTCGCAGGTCAAAAAGTTACAGCAAACATAGGGGCAGGGCAGATCCCGATAGTTCAGCCGGCCGCGAGGATCGTGAAAGGAGCCAAAGGTCTGGCCTTGGTACTCCAAGCGATCGTTCATGTCTGAATGCAGGGGTTGGTAGCTGCTGGCGCCGGGCAGACAAAAGTCGCCTCCCGCGCCGCGCAGAATATAGTCTCGGCTGCCGAAAATGGCGGTGATGATTGGGGTCACCGTAGGCAGATCCACCAACATGGCCCAGGCTGGTTCGTGCAGTAACTGGCCGGTTAGGCTGGCAGAGCCGAAGGAGTAGCGGTGACTGCCGCGATTGCCTTGGCGGTTTTTGTCCTTGGCCAGCACATTCCGTATGACCCGCTCTGATGCCTCGGTCAGTTGCTGCAATTGCTCTGAGTCTAGGGCGTTTTCGATCACGACGAAGCCGTCCCGGTAGAAAATGCGTACTGCTTCGTCAATGTCTGTTGGCTGCAGGCGCTCCAGCCCCCGGATGCCGTTATGTTGCTCCAGATATTCTCGATGTTCTGCGTAGGCCTCGGGACCGCCCTGGGCCCAACCCAAATCGTTCAAGGATCCTTGCTGAGTCAATTCATCTTTTTCTAAGGGCGGTTCGTTAGAAAACCTGGGTTGATTCCTCTGGGAATTTTTCGCCATGGCACTCCCTTTTTTTGTCCGGGTCGTGAGAGCATAAGACTTGGCGTGGATTTGAGGAATGGGGGATGACCACAGCAAAAGCAGATCAACAATATCCGTTGCATGGACTTAAGGTGCTGGATTTCTCCCGGGTGCTGGCCGGTCCCTTTGCCGGGCGCATGCTCAGCGACCTTGGCGCCGACGTGGTAAAAATTGAGCCGCCGGATGGCGATGTCACGCGCTTGTGGGGTCGCAGAATCGCTGGTTTGCCCGGTTACTACCATCAGCAAAATGCGGGTAAACGCAACGTTTGCATGGATTTACGTGCGCCTGGGGCTGTGGATCTGGTGAAGTCTTTGGTCGCGGAAGCGGATATCCTGATCGAGAACTATCGGCCGGATGTCATGCCGCGATTGGGTCTGGGCTACGGCGTGTTACAAGCCGTGAATCCGCGCCTCATCATGCTTTCGATCTCGGGTTTCGGTCAGGGTGGCCCAGAATCCCACCGTCCCGCCTACGCCCCCATCATTCATGCCGAGGCGGGGCTGATGCAGCGCCAAGCTAACCGCCAAGGCATTCCGGTCAGTGACTTACCTCTGTCCGTTGCAGACACCAACGCCAGTTTGCACGGCTTAGTTGGTTTGCTGTCGGCGGTGATCATGAGGCAGCGCACAGGTAAGGGGCAGCATATTGATATCGCCATGATTGATGCCACCTTTGCAACCGACGATCAGGTGCACTACGCCATGGAGGACGCCGAGGACACCGCAGCCCTACCTAACGATATTTGGCCAACTGGCGCCGGGCCTATCCTGCTGTCTGCGGATTTTCGTTTCGTTTGGATGCAGCTTACCAAAGTCATGGGGGTCAACGATCCCACCAACCAAGACACGCCGTTAGCAGAAAAAATCTCAGTGCGCCGGGGCATTGTCGCGGATTACATGGCGGCGCTGCAGACCTGGGACGCGGTAGAGGCGGCCATGCACAAGATGAACCTGGCCTGGGGCAAAGTGCGTCAGCCTGCCGATGTGGTGGATCAACCTACCTTGGTGGCGCGGGGCGCTATTGTGCAAATGGATGATCGCGCTGGTGGCACTCGTCCTCTAACCCAATCACCGTATCGATTTTCTGCTGCCAGCAGCGGCGTGCGCGGGCCCGCGCCGCATCGGGGTGAGCACAATGCCGAGGTGTTAGGGGACTGGTTAGGGGTCGGGGCAGCAGCGATAGCCGCGTGGAAACGCGAGGGTGTGCTGCAGCAAGATGAAGAGACCCTAGGCGCCGACGATTCTTAGCCCCGATCGCGAACCCAGCTTGTTCGCCTAAGACGGACCCAGCCCTGCTAGGGGGGGCTCGCTACGCAAGTGGTAGGTTAGGGTGCGGCCGTTTTGCAGTTTGGAAACCAAGGATCGCCAGGTACCGCTTTGATCAAAGCCCAAGGTGATGTCGATTTTGTCTGCGATCAGCGAGTACTGGGTCCATGTCGGTTCCGTGTCACTGACGGGTCGCTGATCAAGGACCACATCCATGACCTGGCCGGTCTGACCGTTAAGCAACTGCTGTCGGGAAAACAGGGTTGGAGACCAATAGGCAAACGTCATCAAGCAGGTTTGATCCACCAACACTTCTTTGTCGGTGGTTAGAGCGTAGCCGTTCTCCACCGCTGCCCCGGTCAATTGCTGCACGGTTGCGTTGGTTTTGGTTTGGCTTTGGATATCCAGCAAGCACATGTTTGCGTCATACCGTTCCTGTACTTGGTGCTCATAAGAGAACAGGGTGACACCGAGTATTTTGTAGCGAAATTCCGCCCGGGCTTGAACTTCGTAGCCGCTGGCGCTGCGAGAAGCGACAAATTCGTGAAAGCCCACGTCTTTGCCGTCTATGCGCACATCGAAAAACCAGCGTTGCTGGTTGTCGAGTTGGGCATAGGCAGGGCGCTGTAAATCGGCGCTGATCCCAACGCCAAGACAGAGCAAAATCGACCACCAACCCAAACGCTGTACCAAGTGTCGATAGTTTGCGCCAACGGTGCCCAACAAGGCGCTCAGGTCTGGGGCATTGACCGGTCGGCGACCCGGCAGCTTTGGGAAAAACCCCGGCGTAGCTTGGCGATAAGCCTCGTAGTCTGGCCGGCGGCGGCTCATGCCGTCCTCGGTGCGCTTCACACCGGTAAAACGCAGCAACAAATAGGTGAGTAACACCATGGGCATCGCGGCAGCCATGGATGCGGTTTCCATCAGGCTGAAGGCGGACAGGCAGATGCCTAACCAAAATAACCATTCGCCAAAGTAGTTGGGGTGCCGCGACAGGGACCACAAGCCGCGGTCCAAGACCTGGTGGGTTTGACTGTGTTTCAAAAATGCCGAGAGCTGCAGATCGGCGATGATCTCCCAGACCAGACCAACCACAGCAACGCCAAGTCCAAGATACGCCAGCCATGACCACTGGGCTGCAGACAGAGCGGGTATTAAAGCCAGCGACATAAACCAAGCCATCAGCGCTTGGGGAATAAAGATCACGTACAAGCTGCGTTGATCGAAATTGGCGTCTTGGCTACTGCGCAGCGCTGTATAGCGATGGTCCTCAGGGGCACCCACCTGGCGAATGCTCAAGTGTGTGGCCAGACGCACCGCCCACAGGCTCACAAGCGTGAAGGTCAGCAGTGCTTGAGTGGTTAGCGTAACCGGAATGACCAGCAGCCATATCAAGGCTGCCAAGAGGTGGTGCAGGGGCCAAAAAATGTCGGCAATGCTGGCGCGGCGGAACTGCCAAGCCAGATACCAAGCCAGTGTGCCTTGGAGGGTTACGGCTATGGCCGCCAAAAACAATGCCCCGCTCATTGGCCGGCGTCTTTTGAAGCAAAGCGTTTATTGACGCCCTTGATGACAGAGCCCAACCCCGGCACATGCTGATAAAAGCCTTGTCCGGTGTCCCAAAAATCCTGGTGCATCACAACCTGTCCCATTTGGTCGAAGCGCAGATGGGTAATGCCAATGCTGTCACTGATGACGGGTTTGCGAATCGGCGTGAATTGGGACTGCATGGACCAAACCAGATACACATCCGGGCCTTCCACCAAGGTTTGCAGCACGTCCACTTCTACTTGAGTGCCGCCGTCCACCAAGCCTTGGAAGTGCGTAACCACGTCGCTTCGGTTGCTGGTGAGCATCAGCGAATCGCTGAAGTGCAAATTGGGGGCATAAAGCTTTTCGGCCCTGGCTGGGGTTTGCTTAGAGCCGAGGTCTGAGAGAAACGCCGTGAAGGTCGCGATGGTCTGGTCGGGCACGTCAGTAGCGCCAGGAAACTGCTCCAAGGCCTGGCGGTAAGCGGCCGGATAACTGGATGACGTGGGGGCATTGGCGGCGCAGCCGCAAGCAATGCAAACAATAATTATTAGGGGAAGGACTTTCATGAGAGGAGGTTAGTGAGGTCGTCGTGAAAGATCAGTGAAGAGCTTTTTTTTGCGTTTTTACAACAGCTTCACGCGGTCTCGTAAATAGTGGAGTCCTCAAAGCTCCCATAGCTGAGATTGATTCTCCTTCTGTGCGAGAGATGTCCAACTTGCGTCAACTTACGGCGCGACACCTGTATCTCTCCGACCAAGGTCGAAGCCTGCTTGCGATGGGATGACTGATCAAGCAGGCAAGTCACAGAGAACAAGGAACATGAACGATCCACAAAATAGAAACCCAGGCGCTCCAGGGCGCCGTCGTGTCGCCGTGGTGGGTGGCGGCATTTCTGGCGTGGCCGCAGCGCATAAATTAGCCGAATCCGTTGATGTCACCTTGTTCGAGGCCCAGCGGCGGCTAGGCGGACACACCGATTCTCACTCAGTTTGGGTAGAGGATAAGGTCTATACTATCGATACCGGATTTGTGGCATTCCACCCGTCCGGTCACGCCAGTTTTTGCCAATGGCTGGCCCAGATAGGCGTCCCAACTCAGCGCACGGACATGACCTTTAGCGTGCGATCCGATGCAGAGGATCTGGAATACAGCACCATTGGGTGGCGCACCTTTTTTTCCTCCAATCAGCTCTTGTTCTCTCCCAAACACTGGCGACTACTGTGGGATTGGCAGCGTTTTCATATGGATGCGCCGAAAGCGGCGGAGCAACTCGGCTCGAAAAGTGCCGGGGAGTACTTTGACGAAAATAACTACAGCCAGCGGTTTGTGCAGTTGCACATGGCGCCCCTGTGCGCGGCATTGTGGGCCCAGAGCCAAGACAGCGCCTTAGACACGCCGCTGCAGCACTTGGCCTCCATCGTGCAAAACCAAAAGATTTTTCAGCACCCTGCTCAATCGCTCTGGCAGGTGGTGAGCGGGGGTGCTTCCCAGTACCTAGAGGTGTTTGCCCAGCAGTTTCCCGGCGATATTCGCTGTAACGCCCAAGTGCTGCGGGTGCGTCGTCATGCCGATGGCGTCACCATCGAAACCGAGTCTGAAACCATGCAGTTCGATGCCGTGGTGATGGCATGTCACAGTGACCAAGCCTTGGAAGCGTTGGTGACGCCGAATGCCCTAGAGCAAGAAATTCTTGGCGCGGTCCGCTATGTGGACAATCAGGTGGTGCTGCATGGTGACGCCACCTACATGCCCAGAGACCCGCAAAACTGGTCTAGCTGGAATGCGCGCATTGATGAGGCCAGCGGACGGTCTGAGACCACCTACTGGATGAACCGGGTACAGGGAATCAATGGCCCGCAATTTTTCATCACCCTGAATCCCCAGCAGGCTCCCAAGCGCATTTGGACCGAGCGGACGTATCGTCATCCAGTGTTAGATGCCAACGCTTACCAAGCTCAGCAGCGCCATGGCGAAATCAACGGCATTGATCGCACGTTTTATTGTGGCGCCTATTGGGGCATGGGCGGTCATGAGGATGGCTTTCGCAGTGGTGTTGATGCAGCGGCCCAAGTACTGGCAAAACTGCCGGAGTTGTCGGGCAGCCGCAGCAGCGTGTCCAGCGCAGCGGATTATTCTGAAAAGCGGTCATCGGATCTGGGTAATGCCGATCAACGGCAGGGCGGTTAAGGAAGGGATTCGATAACGGTGCTGCAAGGGTCTGCGGGTTATAAGGTTGCCAATGCTCTGATGATGAAAGGGGCCTGGCTGTGCTGCGTTATCGGCGGGGCCTACTACGGCGCTGCTGCGCTGGCGGCTATGTTAGCCCTTAGCATTTGGCGCCGTGAGATAACCCAAGATCTCCCCTTTGTGTTGCTCCTGGGCGGCATCGGTTTGTGCTTGGATACGTTTTGGATGTATTCGGGCGTTCTCGATTATGGGCAAGCCGCGGTGACGTTGCCGCTGGGCATAGCCGTTGCCCCGGTCTGGATCGTCATGCTCTGGTTGGCGGTGGGTTTAAGCATCCGCCACAGCCTGTACTTTTTAGTCAATCGCCCGCTTTTTGGCGCCCTTGTCGTGGGCTGCAGTTCGCCGTTGTCCTATCTGGCCGGCGAGCGCTTTGATGCGGTGGTCATTCCATCCGTCCAAGGCTTGGCGGTGCTGGCCGCGGTGTGGGTAATCCTGTTTTATCTGGTGTTTCAGCGGGCAAAAACTGCGCTAACTGCCGTCTAATGCTTGTGTCATGATGGTGATTGGGAATTGGGGGATACCCATCATTAGACCATCGTACTCTAGGGAAGCTGGGTGAATATTCGACGCACTAAGTTAATGACCAAGCTTGGCCGCGTGGTGGCGCTGCAGGTAATTTTGATCAGTGCCACGGTGGCGGCTGGTATCTACATTACCAACACCATTGTTGAAGACTTCTTAATTACCGAGGCCTTGGAGAATGAGGCTGCCCACTTCTGGCGCCTGTACGAAGACAATCCAGACCAACCACTGCCCAATACCGCCAATATGCGCGGCTATTTCATTCACGGCGAAACCCATCGGTCATCGGATCCCGCCAATGACCCAGAGCCGCCGCCGGAAGTGACCTCTCAGCAACCGGGCTTTGTTGGCCGAATCACCATGGGCGATAGCACGCCGACGTTGTTTGTGAGCCAACAAGATACCGATGACGGTCCAATCTTGTACCTGATCTTTGCCAGTGAAGACGTATCTCAGCTGGCTTTCTACTTCGGTATCTTGCCGCTGTCGTTGGCGCTCCTCATCGTTTATGGCTTTTCTTTTTTGACCTATCGACTCTCCCATCGCGCCATTTCCCCCATCGTTAAGTTGGCCGACTACCTCGAGGACTTTCGCTTTGGTAGCTACAACCAGCCAGCGGTGGACTTAGGGGATTTGCGTGCTCTAGCCAACGTGGAAGTCGATGTGATGATTGATGCCATCGATAGCTTTGCTGAACGTTTGGACACCTTTATCGAACGCGAGCGCATTTTTACCCGCGACGCCAGTCACGAACTGCGCACGCCCATCGCCGTATTCAAAGGCTCTTTGGATTTACTGCAGCGTAATCCCGATCGCTCGGAAGACGATATCAAGGCCTTTGCCCGTATGCGTCGCACCGTTGACGATATGGAAGGATTGATCGAAACCCTATTGCTGTTGGCTCGGGGTGAGGAGGTCGAACGCATCGACGAAATTCGTTGCCTCAACGATTTGATTCCCGGCTTTGTTGAGCAGGTTGCATCGCTGGCCGAGGACCGGGGATTGCAACTGACCATAGACGAGCAGTCCCAGCTTTGGGTGAAAGCACCGGCTCGGGTGATACAAATTGTGTTAATCAACTTGCTGCGTAACGCTATTAACTACACCCAGCAGGGTTCGGTAGTGGTGCGGATCACGAAAAATAGCATCAGCGTCATCGATACCGGTATCGGTATGAGTCCTGCGGAGTTGCAGCATGCCTTCGAGCCGTTTTACCGCGGTGAGCGCAGTCGAGCGACCAGCATGGGGCACGGTCTGGGTCTGTCCATTGTGCGACGGCTGGTGCATCAATTTGATTGGCCTATACACGTGCAAAGCAACGTGGGCCAAGGCACCGAAGTGACCATCGAGTTCTTCGAAAACTAGCGTATCCCAGCAGGCGTTAAGATCGGGCTAACTTCCAAATGGCTAGGGTTTTGCCCCGGGCTTCACTCAGATCCACCATAGGTTCCGGATAACCGGGCACCCCGCCATATTTCCAAGGCTCTAGTACTTGTTTGCGCCCGGCCTGAGCGAGTTCGGGAATCATGCTGCGAACAAAATTCCCCTCAGGGTCAAAACGTTCGGCCTGACGTATCGGATTGAACACCCGGAAATAGGGTACCGCGTCGGTGCCGGTTGAGGCGCTCCACTGCCAGCCACCGTTGTTGGCGGCAATGTCGCCGTCCACCAACCGGTTCATGAAGTAGGTTTCGCCCAGTCGCCAATCTAAAAACAGGTGTTTGGCCAAAAACTGTGCGGTGACCATGCGTAGCCGGTTATGCATCCAACCGGTGCTGTTGAGCTGGCGCATGCCTGCATCGACAAAGGGAAAGCCGGTCTCACCTCGCTGCCATCGCTGCAAAAGTTCTTGGTCGTGATTCCAGGGCAATGCGTCGGTCTCTTTTTTGAAGGCTCGCCCCATGGCTAGTCTGGGATGCTCAGCCAGAATATGGTTGTAGAACTCACGCCACACCAAGTCGCTGATCCAAGTGTCGATGCTCGGATGACCACCAAACAAACGATTGTTGTTAGCGGTATAAGCTGCAAGCAAGCACTGATTGGCTGACACGGTGCCCACCGCCAAGTGCGGTGATAACCGGCTGGTACCCGGTTCTGTGGGCAGATCTCGTTGCGTTTCATAGCCCTGGATGGCGCGCTGGACGAAAGTCTGGAGCGCCAACTGGCCTTGAAGTTCACCGCTCGGCCAAAGATCGGCGCCAAAACCTTTTGTGTAGTCACCGACAACGTCGGGCGCTGACGCTGGGGCTATTGGGTCCGCTTGGGCCTTGGGGCTCGGCAAGCTGTGGATACCCTGATGAATGCACTGGGCGAACCAACGTTTTTTAAACGGGGTAAAAACTGCATAGGACGTGCCGTCGGGCTTGCGTACGCTGCCCGGTGGCAAGCAGGTAAACCCTTGGTGACGTTCTACGCCAATGCCGGCTGCGGCCAAAGACTGGGCGACGGCGGCATCCCGTCGCTGTTCGTCGATGGCAATTTCGTCATTCCAAAACACCTTGGCGGCGCCGAGATCTTTAGCCACTTGCAAGACTTGGGCTGGGGCGTCCGCAAAGTCGGTGCTAGCAACGATGCGGGTGGGTATACCCAAGGCGGCGAGTTGCTGACTAACCACATCTAGACCGCGCAACATAAAGCCAACTTTATAGTGTGAGAGACCGTGGGCTTGCCATTGCTCCGGGCAGAGTAAAAACAGTGCGGTTACCTGACCGCTTTGCCCAGCGGCATATAGCGCAGGGTTATCTAAGGTGCGTAGGTCGGTACGAAGCCAAACCAAGTGTTGGGACATGACGAGAATTCCAAGAGGGTTGGATCGTGCACTGGGCCCAAACCCAGGAGGCAAAGCCTCTGGGTTGAGCAACAGCATCGTGGCAAAAGCGATAGGCTCGGCAGGGCTTCGTTAATGCAACTACCCCGACACTACGCTGAACAATGTCGTTTTTTTGTCAACTGAATCGCTACAACTTGTCCCGTCGGCGCTTCGGGTCCGGTTGAGTAGCTACTCGGAGGAGGCTTTGCGCAGGCAGTAACCCTGGCCCTGACGGGTTTGCAGCAGCGGTTCGTCGAAGGGACGATCGATGATGCGGCGTAAATTGTAAATGTGGCTGCGCAGCGTATCGCTATCCGGCGGCTCATCACCCCAAAGTTCGCGCTCCAGAGATGCTCGAGTCACTACCTTGGGCGATTCGCGTATCAGTACATGCAGGATGTTGAACAACGTGCGAGACAGCGTCAGCGGTTGCTCGTCTCTGACCACTTCCATGGTGTCTAGGTTCAGGGTTAGCCCCCCAACGTGATATTCCTTTTCCAGATGTTGGCTGCGGCGAATCACGGCTTCCAACCGCGCCTCTAGCTCAGGCATATCGAAGGGTTTGATCAGGTAGTCATCGGCTCCGGATTCAAAACCTTGCAGCTTGTCGCTGAGCTGGTCCCGGGCAGTCAACATGATGATAGGTGTGGTTACGTTGGCGTCGTTGCGCAGACGTTGGCACACGGTCAGTCCATCGACGCCGGGCAGCATTACATCCAGTACGATGGCTTCATAAATGTTGGTGACGCCGAGGTGCATCGCCGTCAGGCCGTCACTGGCGTAATCCACGATATAACCGCTGGCTTCTAGATAGGCGCCAACGGTTTCGGCTAATTCCTGATGGTCCTCTACCAGGAGTATGGATTTGTTGGGTGTTTTCATAATCCCGTCTCCAAGCTTGATCAAACATCAATGTACTGGTTGAACACTGGCATAAACAACCGGTGGACGCCACATCATATGTTACCCTTCCGACGAAGCGTACAGCGCCCCAGATGGCAGGGTAGATTTGGGCATCTACTCCCCTCGAAGCAGCATGTCCGTCAGCTCGATTCTGGGAAAAAACATCGCTGCGCCGGTGGTCTCCGCCGATAATGACGCTGGGTTGGGATCCCCGCTGATGGGGTTTTGGGCGTCCGTGCTGGGCTGTGTGGTACAGCTACTGGGGTCTTGTCGATAAGCCAGTGCCGCGGCAAGCAACGGCTCTGCAACAACACCTAGGGGTGAATAATCGTCAGCCACCTGGCAGCCCGACAAGCTCACCC